>NZ_ALNJ01000065.1:0-2826 GCF_000293135.1 Klebsiella sp. OBRC7
ACGATAAGAACTGACCAGGGGCCGGAGTTCACTTGCCGTGCACTGGATCAATGGGCCTTTGAGCATGGTGTTGAGTTGCGCTTAATCCAGCCGGGCAAGCCAACGCAGAACGGATTTATTGAGAGCTTTAACGGACGATTTCGCGATGAATGTTTGAATGAGCACTGGTTCAGCGATATCGTTCATGCCAGGAAAATTATTAATGACTGGCGGCAGGATTATAACGAATGCCGCCCGCACTCCACGCTGAATTATCAGACACCGTCTGAATTTGCAGCGGGCTGGAGAAAGGGTCATTCTGAGAATGAAGATTCCGACGTTACTAACTGAGTGTTGTATCTAATCGTGGGGGCAGGTCAGTGGTAACTGTCAATTTTTTCATATTCTGTTAAGAATAAATTAATGTTTAAAAATTATGATAAATGAATGTCATCACAAACATGGCACGTCCTTTACAGGAATAAATCTCACCAATTATTATATTTTCGCCACAGAACCTGTCCGGGAAGGATAGTCTGTTTAGTATTAACTGTTGATGCTGTTATAAGGAGTTTCTGATGCAGGTAAACAAATTTACGGATGATATTGATATTAGTTCTCATGAGCGTTTCATCGCGGCCCGTAAAAGTACGTGGGTTAGTGTGCTTGTTAATTGTTTTCTGACATCCGGGCAGGTGATTACTGGTATATTTTCTGGATCTCAGGGACTTATCGCGGATGGTATTCATTCCCTGTCTGATTTAGTCTCAGACTTTGTTGTACTCATTGCAAACCATAAAAGTAAAAAAAATCCCGATGATGACCATCACTACGGTCATCATCGTTATGAAAATGGTGCATCATTAATTCTGGGGACAATTTTATTTATTGTTGGCATCGGCATGTTATGGTCAGCAGTAAATAAAATGAAACAACCAGATGATATTCCTCAGGTACATATTGTTGCTCTGTGGGTGGCTTTAGCCGCACTGGTTATCAAAGAGCTTCTTTTTCGCTATATGCTTGCCGTAGCAACCCGAGTAAAATCCACTATGCTGGTCGCTAATGCCTGGCATGCACGCTCTGATGCCGCTTCGTCTTTGGTTGTGGCTATTGGTATTATTGGGAACTTATCAGGTTTTAAATTACTCGACCCAGTTGCTGCAATGGTTGTCGGACTGATTGTAACCAGAATGGGATATTCATTTATGTCAGATTCGCTTCATGACTTGATGGACAGATCCGTGGATATTGAAACTGAAAATAAAATAAAAACCACATTATTGTCAACGCCTGGAGTTGAAGGTATCCATGATCTCAAAACCCGTAAAATGGGAGATCTTGTTGTTGTTGATGTTCATCTGGAAATTAATGGTAATTTATCAGTGAAAGTAGGGCATGACATTGCTGTTTTAGCCAGGAAATCAGTTTTAGATAATCATCATGTATTAAATGTCATGACGCATGTTGACCCTTTTTTTAAGGAGGTAAGTGGCCTTGATTATGGAAGTGTAAATAATCATAAACAATAATTTTAATGCTGATTTTCTTCGGGGAAATTGGCAAATAATTATTTTCTTTGCTCAATGTTACGTCTTCGGATTGTGATTTTTTTAAATGATAGTAAACAATGTGGGGTTATTATGAGAAAAATTATGCATAGTGTTATAATAGGAACAGCCCTTGTTTTATCTACCAGTGTAATAGCTGGTTCTGACGGTGTTGAACATGCCATGAAGATGATGAATAAAAGCTACCGCGCAGCACTTAAGGAGGAGGACGTTACATCTTTCAGGAAAGATATGCAGGATCTGAAATCAACAGCAGAGTCCATCTTGAACGGCCCGGTAGAGGGGTATGACAGGGAAACGTATGTTGCAGGTATGTCACTTCTGATTGATGAGGTAACTGCTGTTGAAAGTACCGCTGAAAAGGAAGGTCTTGACGCTGGGAAAATTGCAGCACAGAAACTGGGCAGTATGATGAGAAAATACCATAATAAACTTGGCGTTGACTGAACCGGGAACTATCAGGAGAAAGTAGATATGCTGGAAAGATATCCCGGAACTGACATGATATAGCTGCTTGTATTAGAATGGATAGTTATGCCCTGGTGAAGAAATTATAATACGTTATCTTATCTGCTCAGTACATATAAAAATGTTGGGGTCGCAAACATGCTTACCGATGCTACATTGCCTCAACATAAGCTAAGTCCTATTGATGTTGCACGGGGCGGATATACCCGCTTCGTGCTTCACTGAAACATACTGATGATCTCTTGGCTGGAAAAACACTTCTTCATGGTAATCTCTTCATATTACTGATGTGATGTACTATAGGTTTAGATACCATTCTCTGATTAAAGAGTATTGTTTAGTTCCGATAAGTTAAGGTTTCGTTAATAAAAAGGCATGTTGATTTGGTCAACCACCCCTAACAAAGTGGCTAAATTATGAATGAAAATTTACGTAATGTGATCCTACCCACGTAATGTGGACACAGCCCTAAGCGAGGTTTTCGTTTTCAAACTGTTCCGGGCTGAGACCGCCACAGGCACTGTGACGACGCCACCGATTGTAATCACACTCGATATAATTAAACACCGTCGTCCGCATTATTTCACGGCTGATAAAGCGTTCACCGTGGATACATTCCACTTTCAGTGAATGAAAGAAGCTTTCCGCACACGCATTATCGTAGCAACAACCTTTTGCGCTCATGCTGCCACGCAGACTGTGCCGCTTCAGCAATGCCTGATAATCTGCTGAACAGTACTGTCCGCCGCGATCCGTATGAACGATAACGTTTTTCGGGCGTTTACGCCGCCAGAGTGCCATCTGTAAC
>NZ_ALNJ01000066.1:0-29337 GCF_000293135.1 Klebsiella sp. OBRC7
TTCCTGGACGCAAAGGGTCTGTCCCCTCGTGCCGGGCAGGTAGACATGATGGCGTTTTGCAGCGCAGTCGTTAACGCTACCCCCGCTGAGGAGCAGTATCGCGTCGGGGTTATTGAGGCCGGTACGGGGACAGGGAAAACACTCGGGTATTGTCTGCCGCTGATCCCCCTGGCGATGGAAAAGCATAAGACGCTGATCATCTCCACGGCAACCGTTGCGCTTCAGGAACAAATCATCTCCAAGGATCTGCCAGAAATACAGGCGAGAGCGGGCCTGAGCTTCTCCTATGCGATGGCGAAGGGCCGTAGCCGTTACTTCTGCCAGATGCGCTGTGACGTTCATATGGAAAGCGAGATGAATGCCTATGGCTACATCCGCGATGATGTGGAGGATATCAGCAAGGCCTTTGCTGGTGGTCACTGGACAGGAGAGCGTGATTCCTATCCTGATGAGATCAATGAGGCGGTATGGGGTCGGGTCAATGCTATTGGCAGTCAGTGCCCTAAAAAGCGTTGCCCACATTATCACCGTTGTCCGTTCTTCCTCGCCCGCGCCCTGCTGGAGTCGGTGGATGTGGTTATCGCCAACCATGACATCGTATTGTCTGACCTGTCACTGGGAGGCGGTATTATCCTTCCCCCGCAGGAAGAGTCCATTTATGTGTTCGACGAAGGTCACCACGTTCCGCAGAAAGCAATTAACCACTTTGCGACCTCCGCCTCTCTCGATGCCAGCAGGCATTTCATGAGCGAAATCTTCGACATGGTAATGACCATGCCAGAGTCCTACGGCGGGACTATGGAAAAGCACGTGCAGCAGCTGGTGGAGCTTGCGGGCCATGCCGGTGATGAGCTCGGTGAGCTGCGGGGGACACTTTTACGCTCCCTGAACTGGCGAAACGATCACGAAATGCCAAATGGCACGGAATCGGACATCTATCGCTTCCCGGAAGGTTTCGTTCCTGAAGATATTGCGGCCCTGTTTAAGCCTGGGTTAAAGACAGTAAACGAGATGCAGAATATCGTTGTGAAAATGACGGCGATTGTAGATGAGGCCGGGCGGGATATCAGCGAGGAAGAACTGGCCCTTCAAAAGATGGCTGTCGGCGAGCTGGCAAATCGCCTGGCGGGTATGCATCAGGCTCTGGCCTCATACTGCGGGAATAAAACCGTCTCTGGTATGCCTATGGCCCGGTGGATTAACGTCCGTCGTACTAAACGCAGCACCGAAGTGGTGATTAATTGCAGTCCGGTCTATGCGGGCGAACACCTGAAATCCGAGCTCTGGTCGAAGGCTTATGCCACCATTGTGACCTCGGCAACAATCCGCTCCCTTAGCAAGTTTGACGCATTCCTGGAGCAGGCCGGTCTTCCAGTCGATACACCTACCCTGCTGGCCCGCAGCCCGTTTGATTACCAGAACAACGGCGTGTTGTTCATCCCCCGTATGCGCTCGGTTCCGACCAATCATGAAGAACATACGGCGGAGATCATCGAACTCCTTCCCAAACTGGTGCTTCGGCTTCAGGGTTGCCTCGTGCTGTTCGCCTCCCGCAGGCAGATGGAAGAAGTCAGCAAGGCGATGCCTCAACACATTTCACCGCTTCTGCTGATACAGGGGGCACTTCCAAAACGGGAAATACTGCTGCGCCATAAGCTCAGAATCGACCGTGGTGAGCCGAGCATTATCTTTGGTATGGCTTCTTTCAGTGAAGGGGTGGATCTGCCTGGCGTGTACTGCAACAACGTCATCATTGCCAAGCTGCCTTTTAGCGTTCCGACCGACCCGGTGGGCCAGACCCTGACGGAGTGGCTGGAGAAAAACGGGCGTGATGCTTTCCGGGAAATCTCGATACCGGAGGCCTGCCTCAAACTGACCCAGTCCGTTGGTCGGCTTATCCGCACAGAGAGCGATACCGGCGCGGTGACTATCCTGGATAAACGCCTGAAGACAAAAGCCTACGGGAAAGACATCCTCGCATCCCTGCCCCCTTTCAGGCGCGAAATTCGTTAATCAACAGTCGAGAGGTTGCTATGCATAAAATTGAATGCCCACGCTGTCTGGGTGGTAAGGGTGAGATCCGAGCGTTCCGGCACGTTCAAGGCGGTGTGTGTTTTCGCTGCAAGGGCCGGGGGTATGTCGAGGTGAAAACCATCCCGAAGCCTTCTATCCGGTTTGTTGCTATGCAGAAATGGGCAAATCCAGAGGACGTTAACTACAACAATGGGGATTTTATCAGGACGTTCTATTTCAAGGCCCGAAGTCAGGCTGAAGCAACAAAGAAGCTTCAGAAAAAACTCGGCGCGTCAGGTCGTGAGTTTTATGCCACTCCTGCGGATGATGTCCAGCAATAAATGGGGGCGTTTTGTAGTGGTTTATTCACTCTGAAATCTATCACTCTGGTTATGATTGGTTTCGAAACAAATGACAGGTGGTAACACATGAAAAACCAGGCTAAAACACAACATTCTGTTTTTAAGTTCATTCGAGCTGCGATTCCGGTAACAGTTCTATCGGCTATACAGTACGCTGTCATTTCTACATTGCTGGTGGTTGGAAAAATTGACCTTCAATGGTCGGAACTCGCTACATCACTTCCGTTATGTATTATTGCAATATTCTCAACAGCATTTGTATTTTACGACCCAAATGAATATGAGTACTTTCTTTCAGTGCTGGGAATGCTTACCGTTTGGGTTTTAGTGTTTATTGCATCAATACTCCTACTTGTAATCGCGCGAGGTTTTTCCTTCATCACAAGCAATTATGTAACATATGCTGAATTGGCTTCCTATTCCATACAGATAGGAATGATGATTGTATTTTACTTCAAGAGGGATAGTCTTAATCAACAGACCCTATAGATACAGTATTTCGCGATTAATATTATCATTGAACATTAACGCACAAAATTTACCCCCACGTCATACAAGGTTACCGATGCAATGAAAAATAAAATTATCGATGCAAAACTTGCATTTTTTAAAGTAGAGGGAACTCCAAGTACTGGTCACGTTGTGGTTATCGGGAAACCATCATCTGGGAAAAGTTTCTGCCTTACTGATGAAATAACGCGTTTGTTAAAAGCAGGTAAAAACCACGAAAATTAATTTGAATATTGCAAGCGGGGTTTGCTATGACATCAATTATTACCACTTTATATGAAAAACTTTCATTTCGTGTGCTCGCAGTTCCGCTGATTATTTTCAGCATTGAATTTTTGATATGGGCAGTGCTTATTCGAGAAAATGTTATATCCGGGGACTGGCCTTTGTATAGAACTTGTTTGTTCGCTTGTTTTTCCTCGCTGATTATAACTGGATTCACATTCCAGAATCCTGAAGGCAGTGATTTCCTAAAGGCAGCAGCAGGTCTCCTTGGATGTCTGGCCTTGGGGGGATTGATAATTATTATTTATTATATTGGCACTCTCGAATTTCCGATTATCACTGCCAAGATGGTTTGGATTTTCATGATGGCAAGCTTTACGTCTCAGCTTTTCACTTGCCTGATGAAATCGATGACTGATTAATTTGAAGTTCAGCAAAAACAATTGCAGAGCAAAGTTATTTATTCACTCATTTTGCGATCTAAGTATGCTTACGCTGAAGTAACCGAAAAGTACCTTTCTTGAAAAGTTTTTTCGGGATTTTAGGAGAAATGGATAATGGCATTCTCACTTACTTTCCATCAATACATTCTGGAGTAATAACATGTTTACTTTAGTTCTCGTGATTGGGCTTTATTCAAGTGGTCTTAATCCAAGTGGTGTCACCTCTCAGAAAATACCTGACTACAAAACCTATGATGAATGCCAGAGTGCCGCGCCTAAAGCAAAGCGTGGGGAAACTATCACCATCTTAAGTTATTGCATTCCCCAGCCTGCGGATAAGACAAAGGCGTAAAGGCTTCGCTATATGTGAATTATCGAAGGGGTGTCCATTTCATACCCGATTACTTCGTCAATTGTCGACCGGTGGGATAATAGGATTAAAACAGTTTTTAGCTTCACGATATTATGGAGAAACCGCCGTCATGCACCCATTCGATTCGGTCAGAGTAAAACTGAGTTTTGCCGGAAAGCCACCAGCGGCTTTACTGCAAAGCGCCCTATTTCTTGAAAATCAGCGTCCCGAATCCTCCAGTTGGAGCGACCCGGGCACGGCGGGTAATACACTGCTTCGCGACATCCTCCGGTCACAACCGGTTGAACTGAGCACTCTACAAGGCGTGGTTAATCTGACTACTGGCAACCTCGGTAAAGCCGAATGTAGTGAGTTGCTTGCACTGATGGGCCTTCGTAGCTTCGGTGAAGAAGCTGCTGAGTTAATGGTTCGCAATGCGTCAATGGTTTTTGCGAGTGGACAGGCTAATGCAAAGAACCTGATTCGCATGGAAGTCACTAAATCACACCTTACTTCTGATAAGCAGGTCATTGTCAGTACTGAAACCCTTGAGCGGCGTATGTACGTCATGAACAGCAACGGTATCTGCTTCGTCGTTGAGCCTGAGATCTGCCTTGATGCCGAGAAACTGCCGGGCGCGGATTTCTTTATCACTGAAGACGAAATGGATGCTGCGGGCGTGAGCCGCTGGGGTGAAAACGGCAGTCAGCACTGGCGATGCATGGTTACCTGGTTCAATGGCAGTAGCACCATCATGAACGAAATGGGACACATGTACGAGCTCGGTGATGAACCTGAAATTCGGCTCAATAGCTTCGGTGGATAAAGCCCACCAGCGAGGAAATACGATGAGACACGATAACGTCAAGCCCTGCCCTTTCTGCGGTTGTTCATCTATCCGGGTTCGGGAGATTTCGAATAATTTTCGCGCCTGCTGCAATTCCTGTGAGGCCACGGTGGCGTTTCAGGACTCCGAACAAGCCGCTGTGACGCGCTGGAATACCCGCGCTGAAGAGAAACAATCTGGCGGACTCCAGTCAGCATAAATTAAGCCCCGGGCTGCTCTGGGCCTGAATACCGATAAGAGGAAACACCGACATGAAATTTTACATCAGCGACGTTTTATGGAAATCCGGGCAGGCATTCATTTTCTCGTTTGTCACTGCTCCGGCAGTTGCGTTACTGCTCATTCTGTTCTGCACAGTTCTTACCAGTTCACCATCCAAGGTCTTCCTCGATCAGGCCCGTAGTCTGGTTGGAAATGCCACCAGCACCTCGGTCATGGTTTGCCCTAAAGAGAAAGCAGTGTTTGCCGCGTTCCGCTCCTCAGAATGCCAGCGACACGTGGTGAATGCCGATGATGCCATTAAACAATGGGACTCGCTGTTGCTCAAAGGCTACCTGATAGTGGCGGGTATCGCTCTTATCTGCTGGATGGTAAGCGAGGCAGTTAACTACCGCAGAAAGCCGTGGCGCTATGGGATCCGTCCCTCTGATATGACATTTAGCTATACAAAACTCGTGCCGAAAGAATCCGATGATGACGCGGATAAATAACCACTCATTTAGCACGGCAGACAGCCGGTCAATGCCAGCAGCACAGGGGGCAGTATGGGTAGACCTACAGGCAATATCGTCAGACTCACAAAATCAACAGGCCGCAGCAGCGACTTTTTCGGGCCATGTGAGTTGTGTGGAAAACATATGTCAGAAGCATTCCGTACCCGAAAAGCGCGTGAGTGGCAGCGTGAAAATGGCGAACTCTATTACGGCCATGATTCCGCCGTCATGTATGCACATGAAAAATGCATTCTGAATCTGGAAAGCAAATTTACCTCAAATTAACGACTGGTGAGATTTATGAAAATACCTCTGGGTAAGACGTTCCCAATTTTTTTTATCTTATTGGTGGTGGTGCTGGGGGGCGCTATCGCCGAGAAACTGCTATGGGAGGGACACCTCTATCCCGATTTTCTTATCAGTGATGCCTATGTGGCGAAAGATACTCAATTGCAGGCCAGTAACGACACAACACTGTTGAAGCAGTGCTACGCTCAGCACTTAACTGGATGTGAAAAGTATTATAGAAGCTTCAGCCAACTGGAGGTCAGGGGTAACGATCTCAAGTCGCTGTGTAAAGTCCTGACAAATAACACTGATCTGGACGTCTTTCAGAGTGATGCTCAATTGCTGGTTCGTTGCTCACGATGGAATGTTTTCCGTGTAATTCCATTTAAACCTACAGATAACGCAACTGATAAATTTAAGCCAATGGTCGATATGGTTGGGAGCTGGATGGCCTACAACCGGCTCTCAAAAGAGCTACTTCATGAAGATCCGGTCGATATCTTTTTTGTTGGACTGGATGAGGGAAAAAAGCAACTATCCCTGAAATATTGCTTTACCGGGGTTGATCAAATTCCTCCTCAAGTAGCTTTCCAGCGATGTGACACCGAGTCGGATACGACTAAAACCCAGAGTGACAAATCATGATGACATTTCTCGCTAATTTGCATCGCCATACTACGGCCTGCCGCAGCTTCGCATTCTTCACTCTGGTCTCCGGCCCGGCGATTGCTTTATTTATCACGTTCATCTGCATGAACTATTCAGGTTCACCTTCAGCGCATCTGGTTAGTGCAGCCAGGGCTGTCATTGATGGTGCTCCGGTCGGCAAACTAATGGTATGTACCGAAGAGCCACAATCCACGACTCCCCCGACACTTATCGAATCTCCCTGCGTTCGCGAGGCGGTCGATGAATCAATAGTAACCGCGAAGTGGGATTCAAACTTCCGAATGGTTTACGCAATGCTTGCTCTGCTTTCTTCTGTTATCTGGTGTCTAGTGAGCGCCACACGAGCGAACATATTCAAGGACGCTAAACCCCCTACTCGATAAGCCTGTCAATTCTCAAATAAAATGATGAAAAGTTGTGAAATTAAGGAGTGATGATGAACATAAATTACAGTATTAATAACAGTGTGCTCATGATGATGAGTGAGTTTATGATTACAGCTTTTGTAATCGTAATACTTTTTGTGATTGTATTAGTATATAACAAAGCGTTTAAGTCTGAATTAAGCATAAAAATATTTTGTTTTAGTCAGTTAACAGCCATTTTCATTTCCGTATTAGAAATAACAACAAAAAGAACAAATGCTGGAAGTATCAGTATTACATGGAGTGACGGCATCCATCAGTTTTATACTCACGTTTTTCTGGGGTTTGCTTTTTCTTTCTTACTTTTTTTGCTTGGTCTTTATGACTACAAAATGAAAGGCAACAAAGATGGTTTAAAGGATTGCAAAAAACATGTTTTACCGTGTTTCATAGGGAGTTGGTTCGTATTAATAATATTCTTTTTCTCCGCTTCGCCTTTGCGCTATGAGGAGAATTTGATTACGGATGCTCGCGTCGTAGCTTCGGATCCCAATCGAACCACAATTATCTATGCTGATGGGTTCTACTGGCTATTTGATATGGATAGAAATGAATTTGATAAGTCTATATCCAGAGAGATAGTCAGAGGCAACTACAAGATGTTATGTACTTCAGATACACCAGCTACCTGCTGGGCGGGCAGAAAATTCCCCAAAAACACATCACTGGATAAAGTTTTATGAAAGATTGTAACGCTGAGAAATATAGCTATTCATGTCTTTTCGCAGCGGTATTTAGACCAGGTGAAATGCCTGTCATTTCCGCGTTCCGGGCGCGGTATTGGGCTCTAATCATTCGATGGGCATTGCGTTTCGGTTACACCGTTTGCCTGATTGGCAGCACTGGAACCGGAAAAAGTTACCTCATCGAAAGAACGCTACCAGGACGGATCATTGATGCCCGACTGTTACTGGTAAAGAATGATTGGCATGGCCCTGTGCCATTCAGTTTGCGCGGTGCAAAGCCCGGCCCAGTTGGCATTGATGAGTCGTCCAGCTTTTCAGAGGAAACGCTGCGTCAGAACGCGGAGAACCTGAAAGAAAGAGGGGTAGTGTATACAGCACAAAGCATTGATAAAGCAGCTAAAGTTGCAGCCAACCTGCCAAACAGGCGTGTGTTGCTTATCATGATTGGAAAAACGTAGCCTCTGCGGTCTAGGCCATCTGACCTGCTGAACTGACGCAGTAGACTCTCTCGGAGGCAAACAAATTTGCTGGTGGGATAAAATGGGCGCATACTTAAAGCACGTGTAATCGACACGTGCTTTTTTATTGGAGGACACATGCAGGCTACAGCTGCTCGCCAGAAAAAAACCGTCAGTGTCACCCTTGAGCCAATGCTCGTACAGCAGGCAAAAGACGCTGGGATTAACTTGTCCGCCACGCTGGCAGAAGCGCTTCAGAGCAAACTGAAGGCCAGTGCAGCGGAAGAATGGAAACGACAGAATCGTGCTGGTATTCAGGAGTTGAACCGCATCACTGAAGAGCATGGGTTACTGTCTGACGAATACAGGACGTTCTGATAATGCAATATACCGTTTACCGCAATCCCGGCAACAGCCAGGCATACCCTTACCTGCTGGATATACAGAGCGACATCATTGGCGAGTTAAATACCCGCCTGGTGATCCCCCTTCATCGGCTTAAAAAAGGAGCCTCGGCCCCGGTTGCGCGATTAACTCCGGTCATACAGGTGGAAGGGAATGACGTTATCCTGATGACGCATGAAATGGCTTCAGTCCGCGTGAAGCAGCTCGGTCAGGCGGTCATGGACGCATCTCCGTTCCGGCACACTATCAAAAGTGCGGTGGACTTCCTGCTGGATGGTTTCTGACAGAGATAATGAGCGAGAAAATGATGAAGCAAAATGAACTGCTGGAAGTGGCAAAAGCCATGCGCGATTATATTGATGCCCTCCCTACCGATGTCGTTGCAGCATTACCGGTGATGCCGGGATTTGATCGAGACTGGGCCGACGAAGTCATTTACGAAGCCGAATCCGCCAGCAAATAACCCCCCGTCTGCGCCCGTTTCATCTGAATTCGGGCCGTCACAATCTTTCTGATTTTATTGAGAAAACAGCCTCTTTTTGTCCCCTTTTTTCCTTCGTCAGCAGACTCAGTCGTTCGATAATAAAAACAGACCAACACAACCACTGAGGTGTTTCATGTTAGCGATTATCCCGGCAGCAGGCACTGACAAGGTTTTTAAAACCTCCCTCAAACACGTGCTCGATGAGGACTTCCTGTTTGCAATGGCTTCAAAAGCAAGCGCGACGTACATTTCATCCCATATCAGCGATGACGGTGAGGGCACAGTGTTTTTCAGTCTGAGCGACTGGGATAACCTCAAGCCTTCCTTATCGGCTGATGGCTGGGATGGCGATACGATGCCCGGCTTCATTGATTTGCTGGATGCAATCGCAGCGCAGGGCTATAACACCGTCGAATTCCACATTTCTCACCCACTGGTGGTTGGCGCGGTCTGGTTCACCGATGAGTATTACTTCACGGTTACCCCGCTGGCGTATGACCTTGCCACGCTGGATGGTCAGTTTGTTCTGCCGGATGGCTCTTCCTACCGGCTGGATGACCTTGATGAAGTCAGCTATGACGAAATGACCGACTACTTTGACGGCATTATCGAAGTCGATGGCGATACCATGCTGGGTGTAAAGCGTAACGACGATGACACCGTAAACGTCAGCAAAATCGAAAGCTAACCCCTCCTCCCCGGTGTCGGTATCCGCCGCGCCGGGCTATTTTCCTGCCATCATCCTCTGGAGTGTTTCATGAAAGACCGTTTTTATCTGGTCAGCTTGCGTGACACCGTTGGTAGCAATACCGCTTTTCATAGCCATCACGGCAGAGGTTACAGCACCGATCAGCGTAATGCCCGGGTTTACACCCGCGAGGAAGCACAACGCGCATGGAATACGGGACGGGAGTTTGACCTGCCGGTTGATGCCGATGCAGTCGACCGCCATCTCGTGTTTCATGTTGATCATCAGTTTGTACCGGGAAAAACCATTCTCTCCGAAAGCGCCACCAAATATGTCGGCTTCGTTAATGGCCAATGGGACGGAAACGATCTGTTCTGGCTGGCTGATGCGGGTACTACCACGGATTTTTCCCTTGCCAGAGTTTTTGACTCACCACAGGCAGATAGACCTGATGTCGTCTGGTTACCCCATCACATCCCTGACGCTGCAAAGCGCCCTACCTTCAGTGTTGAGCGGATAGACCGCCGTAAAATGACGCAGGGGGCCGGTCTGCTGATGCCTGCCTGGCTGAAACGCCAAAATCGCCGACAGTCAAAGGGGCTGACTCGCTGGAATTGCCCCGGGTGTGGCCGTATTTCATGGCAACAGAATCCGTATGATTTTGATGGTTGCCGGTTCTGCATATAGTCAACTACCGCGAGAGGCCTCTATGTTCCGATTATTACAGAAGTGGTTAGTCAGGTTTACCTGTCAGGACGATATAGATTGTATGTCGACCCGGCGCTCTGCGGGCGAGTTCTGGCTGGAAATAGATGCCCGTCGTCACTGGATTTTCCTGGACATCGACGGTGTACTCCACCGGGCGGAAAACGGGTCACTGGAGTTTATGCCTGTGCTGGATCACGTGCTGACGCAATGCCCGCAGACGGGAATTATCCTTTCCACAAACTGGCGTACCGGCGTACCCCGGGAGATGGTGCTGAGTCATTTCCCTGCGGGTATACGCGATCGGATTGCTGGACTCAATCCCGATCTGGATGGGCTGGTGAATAACCACGTGCGTTATCACGAATGCATGGCGGTCGTTAAACGGTTCGGCCTACAGCATTACACCTTCGTGGACGATACCGCTCGACTCTTTCCAACTGACTGCCCTGCCCTGTTCCTGACTCACCGGCACGAGGGGCTGAATGCAACGCAGGGTAGCGCTTTGATAGACCGGATTCGGTTAATGAAATGACCGGTTTAAGGCTGAATACAAATTATTAATGAGGATGCGTTATGAATGAAATCCCACAATACGTCTATGACCTGATCGGTATTTGCCTCTTTGTTGGAATGTGGGTCGGAGGCGTTCTGCTTATTTGGTTTATTTTCTCTAATGGAGAGAGCGACGAATAGCCAGGCAACTGGCGCAACTGATGTTGCAGGATGGCCCCAACAATATCTTACCTGCTTACGCTCTGATTACCCGCGCAACGCTTCGTCAGAAGCGGAAAGCTGGGATAATGAATATATCCCGTATACACCAGGCTATCCCAATGAAAATTACTGTGTTTACTGCCCCTGATTGTCCGAAATGTCGCATGACGCTTACCCGCTTTTCTCTGGCTGGGGTGGACGTGAATGAGATCCCGCTGGTGGACAACGCAGATCTCGTTCGCCTGACACAAAATACCGGTGCGCCGCTGGTGGTGGTGGTCAACGATTCGGGCCGTGTGACGGGTTGGGGTGGGTTCCGGCCAGATCTTATTGCGACAACTGCCAATGGCTGGAGTGTCGGGTCACTCGATATCCCCCCGTCGCTGGTTAATCACGTCCTTCACTGAGGTAAACGCCATGCACAATATCTCTGTCGAAATCCCTGCGGCCCTCGGCGTACATCCTCCTTCAGGAGCGGATGTCGTGCTTATAGACGATCTGAATAACGCCCTCGCCGGTGCTGGCTTACCGCAACTGAAGATAGAGCCGATAACGTGGACACCGCCATCAGGCCGACCGGTGATCTACCGGTCTGAGGTTCCCGATATCCTGCGCATTGCAGGTATAAACCCTGACACCTCTGACATGGTGAAAACCTTCTGTTCCGGGCCACTGCCGATTGACGATAACGAGCTGGATGCCCTTCTGGAGATGCGCGAACGGGACGGTCATAGCGAAAGCTTCAGGATCGCGCTCTGTGGGGCGCTGGACGCGATTCTCATTCGACTCTACTCAGCAGAGCGTCAGCTTCGTTGAAACGCCAGTAAAGACGCTGGTGGCCTCATATGAGGTATCAATCGGCTCGGTTCCGTCTCAATAATTTAAAGAGAGCACGGTATATGAGTCCTGAAGAAGAAAAAGTGCTGCATCAGCGGCTGATACAGCTTGGCGATATGATGGGGGATGGCCTGCACTATGAGCGCGACGGTCAATGGATCACCCGGGAGTACAAAGCCACGTTGCGGGCGCTGGGGCTTTTGAAGGCTCCCAAGCGTAAGCATAACCCGACCAAAACACTCGCTGTGGATGAGCGAATGGCACAACGTGTGAAGGACGTAGCCTGTACCCAGTGCGCCGGGAAACTGAAACAGGTGCGCTCCGGGTCTCTGAAAGCGCAATGCACCCGGTGCAAAACCAAGTTCACCCTCCTGAAAACCATTAAGTAACTATACCCGCAGCTGGTGGTCACCCCACCAGCATAAAATATACCCGAAACTGTGACACCTGCGCTTGCCTGCCTCAATGTCGTGATAGCTGACAACCCCCACGAAGAAAACAAACCTCACACCTGCGATCGTCGTGATGCAACGATTTTGTCGAGCCAATTATATGAAGAGACTGTTATGAAAGACTTCCATTTCCTGTATGTCGAACTCCTGGTCGAATTGCTTCGACTGGTCAATTTTCTTCTGCCGTTGTGGTTTGGTAGTTGAAAATAGCAGGTAATACCCGGGCAAGACCTTCCCGTTTTTTTAAAATAAAAGGGCGCACATAGCGCCCTGTCAGAAAGGTATTTTGAAGCAGCAGACTACTTACGAAACTCCCATTGTTTAATCAGCTTTTTGACAAACGTCTCGCCATAGATCTCATGTGACTCCATGTATGCACAAAGCTGTATCAGGGTCATCATGCCATCGCGAAGGGTATCGCATGACTCGTTACGGCAATAGGCCGTGAGTTTGTACATATTCGCCCCGCAAACGTCCGGGTTGTAGAGATTAACAATCAGGCTTGCCGCGAATTTCTTTCTCTCTGCGATAGCGCCCAGATAAGCCAGCTCCCTTTTCAGGTCTTCCGGGATAGGTGTGACAGCACACGCTCGCGGGTTCAGGTTTATCTGGATATGGTCAAAGTCGAGTTCCTGCATTGTCCTGGTTCCTTCTGCTGATATTCGGTATCCGTCTGCCGGGCCACACGATTCTGCATGTAATGCCCTTCATATCACCATTGTACCGGATACCTGCAATTTGCCCCGTAACTACCGGTGCTGATGATAAAAAATATCTTTATTTTGCGAACGATATACACCAGTCCGTCCTGATTTCGTCAGCTGAATTGTGCCGGGTAAGCTGGTTGCCATGTGAGTGACCTAATGGAGAACACCATGCAGCACACTGCAACCACACACCCGCAACCGGCTAACACCGTGAGTATCGTCAGTACGACCTACGGTCAGACGCTGGTGGTACTGAACGGGAAATGTCTCTACTGCGCACCACCAGAGCGAGGAGACGAAGCCCGGCAGCTGGCATCAACCACTGCCGGGGCACTCAACGTGCCGGTCGATGTCGTCCACCTCGATACATTTGCTACCGATACAACCGAAAGCCAGCTGATGGCCCGCTTTGAAAACCAGAATGCCGGGCCGTGGTATAGCCATGCGTTTACCATCGCGTTCAGTGTTGAATACCCGGCGAAGAGTAGCGATGACATTCCACCAGCGGAATTACACCGTGCATTGATGAAGCGGGCCAGAGAGTTTACCGGTGATCTGGATGCGCTGGTGGAAGCCTGCGGGGCATCTTATGACAGTTATCAGATGGGGTAACTCCTGCTGGAAATGACCGCATTCTGCTGGCGTTTTCAATGAGATATCGCCAGCCGCTTTGGTAGAGTTTTCCAGATAGCAAGCGAACATCATAGCCAGTGGCAAGAGGTAAACCTATATGAATTCTGTCTGTCTTGATTACGAGAAAGTGGATTTTCTGGCGAATCTCCTGATCCCCACCCTCGCCAGACACCCCATCAGTAACAGTTTCCCGGAGCGCGGCCTCGCACTTAAGGAAAAGCACCCTGAGCTGGTGGGCTGGCCCGAGCGCAAACTGGGTGAAGTGGAAAATTACCAGAATGCACTGTCCAGACAGCTACCGAGCCTGAACAGCATGTCCTTGCCGGAGTTTATCGACTTCATTCTCACCCCGCATGTCGCGGAGTATGTTCTTGAGCAGGTTGGCACTCCGCTTGCTGGTGGCGAAATTGAATGTGCTCACTGGATGTTGGATGCCGCAGAGCAGATCTGTAAAGCCTGCGAACCTGCGTATCAGGCATCTGAAGAACCGGGAGTCTGGTACTACGACATTGCTGAACGTCTGGGCGCTGAAGTGGCCTGCCGTTGCGTAAAAGGTGATATCAGCACTGACCAATTGGTCGCTGTTGCAGTTAACCTCACTGAGTCATGGAACACGCTGAGCGAAGACAGCAATCAGGAGCCTGATTGCGGATCATATGAAAATACCGTCAGGACGTTGGTAGAACGTGCTGATACAGCAGAAGCGGCTTGCGTAGAAGCAGTCAGAATCCTTGATGGTGGTGAGCGGCAGGCGTTATCAAAGGCGATAGCAATTCTTCGCCCTGTGGCCGCAACGTTGCAGTAGATAGTGGCAGAACACCAATACACACAACACTCACTACAGGAAAATGACCATGAAACTCACCGTATCGACTCGCCCGGTAAGAATTGAAGGGAATTATGTCTCTGTCGTCTTTAATCGTTCCCATAACTCCATGCCGGAAACAGCAGAGGTTAAAAATGCCGATCAGGCGCGGGCATTCATCAACGATTACATCGCCCGTAATATCAACGAAACGCCGATGCATCTGGTGCTGACAAAAGAGGGCCGGGCATTTGGCGGGTTCGACGCGCTGAATAGTAGCCTTCCGCCCGCGATTGAATCATCAACCCGTTTGTAATGACTGACTGGTGGCGCTCAGTGAGGAGCGTCACCCGGCATCACGGAGGGAGTTGCAAGAGTTCTGATTAGCCTTTCCTGACCCACGCCCAAAGCATCGCACCCGCCAACACCGTCAGCATCAGAGCAAACACGGAACCAACCAGACTCGCATCGCCATTCTTGCCGGAGTAACCGCAGGTTTGAGATGCGTCACCAACTGCCTGACAAATTGAATCGGGATCAAGTCCCCAGTAGACAAAGGCGAACAAGGCAATTACAGAGATAAACGCTTTAGCGACTTTCGCTTTCTGAATCATCAGAGACACCTCAGTTCGTCAATGCCGGGGAGTTGCCTGTGTGTTATTTCAGGCGGGAATCAAACCGGAACGGAATTTTCTTAACCGTAGCCATCAGGTCAAAGAGTTCAGGGTGTGCCGGATTCAGCAAGTAGTTAAATTCAACCGGAGACAACGCACTTGGAATACGCAGCGCGATAGAAGAACCGCTTTCAGCCCAGTTATCACCGTAGAGCGCCAGCTCAGCAGGAGCATCCTCACTCGCCCAGTTATCAGGGAGACGGCTCATGTCGAAGGTCTGGATCTGATCATCCGGTACATCAAGACTCAGCAGTGTAAAGTCGTCCAGTAACTGCGGCGCGTGAATGTGTACCAGCGTTTCAAGCATGGTAAGGCTGGCCGTTTCAGACAGGTAGACCATTGCAGTGCCTACGCTGTTCCAGCGGCCCCCCGCTTCTTTCGCACCCAGACCAGACCACGCAGTCATCAGATAACGGGTCTTGGTCAGTCGGTAAAGGATCACGAGTATACCCCGTGCTCAATACGCGTAATCAGGCGCATCACTTCAAGCGCACCTGTCTCAGAAGAAACAAGCTCTGCCGGTGATTTCCAGCTCAGACCACGGTTCGCTTCGTTCAGCCATTTGTGCGCCGCTTCTTTGTCACCTTCAAACAGCTCTACAGCGCGTTCAATTACGCGGATAATGCGCACCAGACGTTCGCTCTGATCGGCAGTGAAACGGTCTTTGATGCTACGATTAAACGTCGTATTAGGTATACCCGACATTTTGCGCAGCTCAGACGGCGTGATGTTAGCCCATTCAGAAATGTGCTTAGCTACTGTGCCATCGAGACCGTGATTGATTTTATCCATCAGCGCGATACCGTCATTATCCAGCCCAGCAACCTGCCATAAGCAGTGCTGATTCGTTTTGGTAACGTCTGGAGAAAAAACTTTCATCGTCATAACTAGCCCTCCCATTTGGTAATTCAATTATACCATATGGAACACTAACGGCAATCTTTTAACCATCAGACAACCTCAGCGCCCTTCGTCACCAGCCCCACCTGCCAGATAATAGGTCAATAACGACAAAACTATGACAGGGGGCATCATGCCGAATCTCTTACGTTATGACCAACTGGACTCCTCACGTCAGCCAGCAGCGCGGGCATCAGCCGCTAGTGGCGAATTATGGTGTGCCCGCAACAACGTAAAAAAGCAGGCGGCAGCGTCAAAGGCCGCAATTCACCAGGCAATCAATGATCAGCACCGCATTACCCGGCTGCGAAACACCTTTTCGCTCGCGAAGGATATGCGTGAAAAGCCGGTCGTCTGGATTGAAAAGCGCATCCTCGAAAATCTGTGCATGTTCAATGAGCAGGGCGATATGTACCTGTTCACGCAGCAGAACTTTGTCAGCAAACTCTGAACCTCCGGCCCGGCTCGTCGGGCCATTAAAAGGAAACCGATATGACAGACTTCATTGATAAACTGGCAGCGAATGGTGTGGCCTTTACCCTTCAGGACGGACGAATCATCGTTGAAGGCGATCTTCGTGTCGGGTTTACGCTTGAGCCAGAAGATCCGGCAATTCCCTGCGACTATATTCCCGCGAATCTGACCGTGACGAACACCCTGACCATTCTGTCGGGCATTCATAGCATCCCTGCCGGGCTGGTGGCCCGCAATCTGTTTATCAGCTACTCTGAGCTGGAATCTCTCCCTGACAACCTGACCATTACCGGTACGCTCATGGCGAATTCTTCACGTCTTAAGTATCTGCCGGAAAATCTGACGGTGGGCCGCGTTCTGGACATCATGTGTACTGATATCGCCTATCTGCCGGATACGCTGAAAGTAGCTGGCAGTATGATGCTGTCAAACACCCGTATTACCACTTTGCCGGATAACCTGCATCTTGAAGAAAATCTGGCCCTCGAAGCCATGCCGTTGCAAGCGTTGCCAAAAAACCTGAAAGTGGGCCACAGCCTGTATCTGGATGCTGTGGCTCTGAAGCGGATCCCTGAGTGTATATCGTGCCCCGTGATTAACCTGGTTAACCCTGGTAATTTTGAAAATGTCGCGTCAGTCACCGGTATCGGCGGAAAGCCTAACCGCCATGTCTATGCGCTACGTACAGCGCTTGGCGTTCGCGTATGCATGTACGATTTGTCTGTAGACCCGGAAATATTTGGTCTGCTGGTACGTGGCATCTATGATGAACCCACGGCTGAACTACTTGATAAGGCCGCACAACAATGTATTCAGCGTCTGGAGGATATGTATGCTTCTGAAAACGCAGTTCGGCACTGACTCGGGTATGATTTATACCCGGAAGGTGTATCTGCATTACACCGACACTGACGGGCATTCACGCAGCAAGCTGATAAAAGGTTACTACTACCCGGGCGAAGTCCCGGTTGAGTCGTTTTCAGAGCGGGCACTTGCTCCTGGTATGCGCCAGCTGTTGAGTTGCCGCTGCGGCGCAATAAACTGGGTCGCAACTGGTGGTATCAACGAATACCAATGCGACTGCTGCGCAAAGGAAATAACCGTTTACTGACGGTCTGCACGGGGATACCGTTCGACCGGCATACCCATGACAATAAGAGCAGGTGCTAAATGACAAAAGAAGAATCACAATTTTATGCTGGTGCAATCTGGGCCGCATCGACCATTTACCGGATGCATTCTGACTCGGTGGTAGCGAAAGATTTTCTCCGTGAAATTAACGATCTGGATGTGGCAGCAAAATGTGGTGCTGAGTACGACGTTCTCCCATTACGCCTGTTTGTTTTGCGCGATTTACCATTGGGCCACGATGCGGATTATGAAGCCATCAGCTTCGGGCCGGTAGACCGTCACGGCAATATCATCTGCGATCACTCTCAGACTTCGGTCACCGATATCTCCGGCCAGCGAGCGTATGGGGTTTATGCCCGCCGTGCGGGTGAGTCGAATCTGACGCTCATCGACAATCTTGATGATGAAGAAGAAGCCGAACCACTGGCGAAGGTGCTGGCTGAACAGCTCCAGCAAATCAAAGAAGGTCGCTACGATATTTAAGCGTTAGACCACGTACTGCTGGTGGCAATACACTGGCGATTAAGGGGGTTAAGTGACTTAAATGATCCACTGACCTGTCTGTGTAAAGCCTGTTTATCCCAAAGCCGTCTGGTTCACCAGGCGGTTTTTTTATGCCCGGAATAGCAAGCACAACACAAAACGAAACCGATATTATCTTTCTGAAAATACAGGGCTTTTTATGCCCTGGTTTTCTTCGTCACCTGAGTCACTCACCAGATACTGGATACAGAAGCCACAACATGTAACCCGTTATCAGGAGCGACCCATGAAAGCACAAGCTGTTCGTAATCACTCTTTTGGCTCACTGAAGCTCAGCGCAAGCAATGCGGCAGCAGCCGCGCTGGCGCACCCGGTAACCCATTTCTTCATGCTGTTCGCCATCGTGATGTACCTGGTCTATGGCGGTGTAGTACTCGGCATTAAGCCGTAGCATTCCCTGTGGCCGGTCGCCCAATCGGCTTTGCCTCCAACCCTTCTGGAGGTAGTTGTTAACTTCCCCGGTAAACCGGGGATTTTTTTACCCGTAGTTCCAGCGTTCGCCACTGGAGCTAAAACCCACCAGAGCGAATTCCGTAACATAAGCGCTTCTTCTACGTCCGATCAGTACCTTACCCTATGAGCAACCCGTCACACTCTGCTAGCCTTCCTCCCGGAATGAACGACACTCTGATGTCCCTATATATCGAACCGGATATGCCTGGTATCGATGATCTCGTTATAACAATTATTCGGCTTCGGCGTGAGGGCTGGACAGCATCTGAACTGACTTTCCGTATACTTTCGTCAGTTGCATATCAGGTGATTCCTCCAGAGGCGTTTACCGACCCTAAGCATCACCTCCTGAAAGAGTATGTCAGTTTGTCCCGTGAGTTCGGCCTAGTAAGCGGGGCAAGACATAATGCTCACCTCCGTGGTGTCATTCGCAGAGGGATAATGTCGGGAATAGATAGAGCAGAGGTAATACGCCGCGTTCTTTTCTCCCCGCACTATTCAGAACATGAGGAAGATAACCAATCTGATTCGTTCCCTCGTTCGTCGTAACAACCGGGTGGCATTAACGCTTTTTCCCCGAATGTTCCGGTACAAAGCCTTTGGCGTGGTTGAAACAGGATCTGGTTATCCGCGACGGCCTGAACATCAGGAATCCAAAGTTTGTCTACTGGCAGGATATCTCAGAGTCCAGGAAGAAATTCGTGCTTCTCAGGCCCGTCTGGCTTTACTAAATACTGAAATCGAAAAGGAGAATGCTCAGGAGTACGCACGTAACAAAATTCCGGCATCACGGTTGGCTCACTTCAGGCTCTGGTTCACTCGCCGATTTGGTAATGACACATCCCGTTTGATTGAGTCCGTGGACACCTACTGCGAGGAGCAGAATCCAGTAATGGATGAGCAACCGGCTGTATTGCCATTACCACGCGGTCACCTCCCCCATGCAGATATCCGTATGCGCTCCCCGAGCTTCCGCCGAGAGGTTAGCGTTCGCGATGTGCATGTCCAGTCTCAGTTCCGTGAGTTGGTGGATAAGAATTTCGGAAGCCTGTGCGCGGTATCGGGCAAACACCTCAACGGTGTGCTGGAGGCAGCACATATTGAACCAACATCCGTAGCAGGCTGCTATAACGCCAGTAACGGCATTTTGCTATCACCAACATTCCACAGGCTGTTTGACACAAACATGATGGGTATTGATCCTGATACACTACAGATTCACTTCGCCAGCGGTATAGAGTTCCCTGAGTATGAAGGGGTCTGTATAAAACCGTTGTTCTACAATCTGGATAAAAACAGGCTCGGGGCAAGATGGCTTGAATTTAAAGTGAAATCACCTGCGGAGTAAGCCCTCTCCCCTCTTCCATCTCCCTGCCCTATCCAATCTATTTATTGGAAAGGCATAGCAGCATGGAGATAAGTAGCACACAAGTAACTCACCGATAATTCACATAAAAACCATATCAAAACAAATCAATCAGTTTATCGCATTTCCTAGCGCACTTTTAATTCACATTTTATGGACTTTTAATCCAATCCTCTCCTGTTCACTTTGAATTTAAGTGATATCAGTGAATGATAAGGTACGAATAATTCACTAAATAACAACTATGTAAATTCAACAGCATAAAAACCAGAGCGCTATCTTCGGACTGGTTCCAGTAATTGATGGTTTGAGTCCGGCCCGCATGTCATACTGATTTATATCTTTCGTGTAGCCCTGCGGTAGGCACGATTTCATCCCAATACATCCAGTGGCATGTGACTATATGATCGACCAAGCAGAGTTAATGAAGAGTGTTTTAGCGGTTCTGCAAGCCAGAAACGTGTCATTATCAGAGAGCCCTACGCGAATTCTGATGATGCTTCCAACACGGTTACGCGTGAATGTCACTGTAATCGATGCTCAAAATGAACCGTTAACCGCGACACTGATGCTGGATCAGGAAGGTCAAGTGACCTGTAAGCTGGCAACAGACCCCGCTGATACCGTCGTTGATATCAGTCGATATAGAGTATGATTTAAATCTTCGCGTTCCAGCCAGCCGTTCCCAGCTTCGTTGTAGAATATTGCAATAAGCCAATCCCCAGCCAGCCCTGTAATGTAACCGAAGAAAATCGTGCGCAATGCGCACGTAAAAATGTCTGCCCGCCACGCGGGCAATCGCCGTCCAAAAGCTTCGCTCTCAAGCGAAGCAGGCACGACATGTAAATTCGAATAGAGCCCTCACGGGGCGATTAGGCGAATTCGCGGCCCGCTAGGGCAAAGTCTCAAAGCGTATGGGGGTTAACACCCCCAAAACGCTGTGGAGACTGTTGTGGCTTTTCGGAACTACGATCCCGAAGTACTGACTAAGGGTTGCGGCTGCCACCAGCCCGGCTATCAGGCGACCCAACAATTATTTCTCCGTATCACTTCGTCACCTGCTCAAGGTGATTGAAAATAGAATCACAATTAGAAAGCGGGGAACACACAATGAACACTCAGACAAGAATCAAATTGAAAGGCCTCAAAATCTATACTGGCATGAGCCAGGAAACAGTCTGCTTTAACGCTACTGTCCTCTTCGACGGGCTGAGCATAGGTACAGCTGATAATGATGGGCATGGTGGCGAAACTCGCGTACTGTTCGAACCAGGAAAAAAAGAGCTGTTCCGCCAGGCCGAATCATATGCGAAGGGTCTTCTGCCAATCTGCCTTGGCGAACACAATGGCAAGCCATTTCTCATAGACTCAAACCTGATTGAAGTAATCGACCAGCTTGTCAGTGACGAGGAGCGTAACCGGAAAACTAAATCAAGTTTCAAGAAGGTTTACCGCAAGAAAATCTGCGTCTTACGCGAAGGTAGACTTTGGACAGTGGGCTACAAAAGCCAGGCTCAATACGCTTCATACATCGCACAAATCAAAAAAGAACATGGCCCTGATATCGTTATCCTGGACGATTTGGAACATGATGAAGCTTTCGAGCTGTACAGTAAGCACTTATACGCCTGACCATCAAGCGTGGTAGAATTGGATAATTCTAGCGCAGAGGATCACTATGAAAGTTAAAGAGCTTATCGCCCAGCTTCAGCTACACGACCCTGATGCTGTTGTCGTAATTGCCGGATTTGAAACCCAGAGTACTGGACTGGTTGCCGAGGCCGATACTATTAAAGAATGCGTGACAGTTCCTGTCCAAGCGGACAGCATGACGGGTGACCGTTCGTTGGCAAAGGAGGGTTCACCTTCTGTCTGGTTGGGATGGGGGAATGATTACCGCACGGAGTTCTTCGTTAGTGCCATCAACGACCCGGACGAATTAGCCTAACTATATCGAATACCCAAGAGCCTCTACTTCAGAGGCTTTTTTATTTGATGGGTCTTACGGGAAACCTTGTCATTCATTTACCAATAGTTGCAGGGCGTATCCTCCAGCGCTAAGTCACTTAACCCCCTTAATCGCCAGCCAGCATCTCCGGTTTCTGCCCGTACAGTGGGTCACTTAACCCCCTTAATCGCCAGCCAGCATCTCCGGGTTCTGCCCGACCCGTGGGTTACTTAACCCCCTTAATCGCCAGTCAGTCTCTCCGGGTTCTGCCCGCCCCGTGGATTACTTAACCCCCTTAATCGCCAGAAGAGAAAGATGATGTGTCATTGAACTGCATTTCGAGATCGCAAAATGAAGAAAAAACAAAATAGAATGTTAGCGTCTCAATCTGATTGCCGTTACAATTATACGCATAGAGCGTCATTTTACGCATTATACGTAAAGTATACGCATATGCGTTTAAATTCATAATTCAGGTTTGAGGGTATGACGAGAATGAATCTAATAGATAAAATTGCCCTTGTCGGGCAACGCATGAAGTCCGAACAAATTTCATTGAAAGAATCGTTACTGGCTTCTTCCCGGGTATCTGTATCAGATGACAGTGTGGAGGGGGTAGATCGCCTTATCTATAACCACTGCCTGAATAAAAAAAATCTCTCCGACTTCTTTGGAAAATCTCGAGTTACCTTCAATAAAATTCTCGCTGATCTCGAAGAAAAAAGGCTGGTGGGTCAACCTATTTATCAGAACAAAAACCACCTTTATACCCGCTGGGATGTCCAGAATATTATGGATGCCCTGGGTTATCCGCGCTATAGAGATTACTACCAGAGCCGAACAATCATTGTTCAGAATCATAAAGGTGGGACAGGAAAAAGCACGACCTCAGTGGCTCTGGCTGTAGCAGCAGCACTTGATCTCCAGTTGAATGCCAGAGTTTTAGTAATTGAATGGGATCCGCAAGGCTCTATTGGTAGCGGTATGATTCAAAGCGTATCTGAAGACGACGTATTCCTGACTGCAATCGACGCAATCCTGGGCGTGTATGAAGAAGGTTCTGAATATAAAAAATACCTCGACATGGGTTACTCTGAGGCTGAAATCATTGAGAATATGCCGTTCTCAACCCATCTGCCAAATCTTGATGTAATTACTGCGTTCCCAACCGATGCGAGATTCAAAGATAAATACTGGCAGTGCAGTAAAGAAGAGCGCACTCAGTTGTTGCTACGATTCAAAGAAGTGATAATGCCAGTCCTGAAAGCTAAGTATGACCTTATTATCTTCGATACCCCTCCAGAAGACTCGCCAATTATCTGGGCCGCTGATGAGGCCGCTGACGGTATTCTTGTCGCAGTTTCTCCGCGAGAATACGACTATGCATCCACAACTGATTTTATGCTGACGATCAGTGAGCGATTCCGTCAGTCTCCCAATAAAGGTGAAAATATTAAATGGTTTAAAGTACTGGCCGTTAACGTCGATGATAAAAGCCCATACGAAAAAATAGTCCTCGATAAGTTAATTCGAACCGTTCAAGACCTGTTTATGGCAACCAATATCAAAAACTCTGAAGCATTCAAAGCAGCTGCGTCACGGGGTAGGTCGGTTCTCGATATTAAGAAATCTGAAGAGTTATGTTCACCAAAGCAGCTGGATATTGCCGAAGAATCCGTAATGTCCGTATATCAACAGTTTATTAATGAGATAAAGAGTTTTTCAGCGAAGGAAGGAGTTAACGCATGAGTGATGAACAGCATATCGGAAACGATAAATCGCGTTATCTAAATACGCCAAAGCGAACCGATGTAGGCCACCGTTCCGGGTTAGCTAACCTTAAGAGTCCCCCTCGCATTAAGAAACTCTTTACCCTTCATAACGGGCGAAAACTTGAAGCTGAGCACGTCACTGTAGCAGCTGAAAATGTCGCTACTGAGACCGCCGTTCACCCAATGAACCCGCGAAATCAGGAAGCGCTTACCACAAACGCAGTACGAGATATCCTGCAACAAATTGAGTCAAGGGGTGTTGATACTGAAGGTGTTGCCGTTAAACGTGATGGCGTGTACCTGCTTATTGAAGGTAGCCGCAGACGTTTTTGCTGTATTGCGGCTCAAAAAGATCTGCCTTTATGGGTGCTACCAGATGATCTATCAGCTGAGGACATCAAGGCGATTATTACCGCTGCACAAACATCACGCCGATTCTCATACCGAGAGGTTGGGCTTCAGTATCTGGAACTAATGCAGGAAAAAGGATTCACCAAAAATGAAGAGCTTGCCCTCTTTCTTGGCATAAGCCATGTGTCAGTCTTTAAACGTATTCAGGCGGCGCGTATTGACGGTTCGTTGATAGCTCTGTTCCCGGATTATGAAGGTATACCAAACTCCTTCTACAGCCGGTTGTCCAAACTTCAGAAATACGTAGAGAGCAACCTTTTCATTCTTGCAGATGTAGTTGATAGGGTGAAAGAAGAAATTGCTAATCTGGACATCAGTGACATCCCGGAAGCGCAGAAAATTGTCATGGCGCAGATCACAAAGGCGGTTGAATTACTCGATCAAAAGCCACCTGCAAAAAGTTGGGAAACCCGTGATCTGGCTAATTTTGCTAATAAGGACAAATACGCCCGTATCAGCAAAAATGCATCAGGCCGTAAAGTTCGCTTTGAATTTAACCGAATGAGTACCGAGCTCATGGCAGAAATTGAAGCATTTATTACGGATAAACTGAGTAGCGAAAAATAACAATTCGCCATTGCTTGATTATCGAAACTGCACCTCCTGGTGCAGTTTTTTTTTGGCCGCAAACCTATTCGTCAGGAGGAGACACCGGTTGATAATAGGAAAAAAACAGCTCATGAGGTGGCTATGCTTTCGGAAAAAATTGTAACCCTGTTTTCAAATGACGCATTAAAGCGTTTCACGATTCTTGAGGCTTACGCCGAGCTAAAACGTCAGGGTACTTTTAGCGTTTTCCTTTCGTTCATCGATCCTCGTACTGATTGTCTCGTAGAGGGTAACTTTCAATTCTACCCGAACCCCGTTAAGACCTACTCAAACATGGGAGTATGCTATCTCACTGAACATCTTGGGCTAACGTTAAAAATCCCAAGCTCTATGGAATGGTGGGCTACACATGAAAAGTCAACATTTCATAACCAAGACATCACCTATCTGAAGGAGGGTGAATACGTAAAGGCAACCATTAAACTGGAAATAGGCTCGCGGATCAGAGTTCCTAATGCGTTCGAAGTTGCCCCTTCCATGTGAACTTAAGGCATATCAAAGTAAATTACTGACGAGGACGGCTATGGCACTCACGATAAAAACAGAAACACTAAAAGCTACCACAAGCCCAACATTTGAGGCTTTACGTAATCGTTATAGCCACCGTAGTTCTGACGATGAGATTGCCGTCGATCCGCTATGTTTATCTCGGGATGATCTGAATGAACTTTTACAGGCATGTCGTGGTGATGGAGAGTCAAAAAATCGACGAGCTCTTGAATCGATCATCACTGCACTGGAAGGTGATTTCGATAAGCCTGTGAGCAGTTTTCCGGCATTCGGTCGTGTGTTACTACAGTATCTGAAGTCAAATCGAATTGATGGCTGGATATACCGACGCGGTCATGACGGCAACCTGTACCCCGGTCTTGTTACAGCAATAAAAGAAGTAAAATCAGAAAAAAACTCTGACCGTCCCCCATCACTATTGTTACAAATCAGCTGGTATGGGTTCGGCGAATATTCGCACTCCAAAAAGGTTTACGGAACCCAGCTTACCGCCCTGAATTTCGAGCCTAATGAGGTGGCGCGGCGCAGTGTCGCTAAGACACTGGCCGACCGTGATATCTACCATGAAACGCATGAGCTGAAACAAGAGTACCTGGAACAACTAACGCGGTTTAAGGAAGTGGTCGACGGGCAATTTGGCAATCAGTTTAAAGCAACCGGCAGGGCTGTCAGAATGGAATCGTATAGCTACAGCGACCGGAATCTGGAAATAGCAGGGCATAAACTGATACACGATTTGCCTGATAGTGAGTGCGATGCCTACGGTGCAGAAGTGGAGTCGCCTCTTTTTGAAGATGACCAGTTTGGCCTTTTACCCGAAATTCCTGTGCAGCGTTATTTTGATCTCTCGCTGCAAGACTTTATCTGGATACATGCCAATAACGTAGAACCATACAAGTATGATAAAGAACTGCCAAAAAAGATGGTTTTGCCGGAAGACCACCGTGATTTACTCGATATACTGACCACGGATATCAGCGCTTTCACCAGCGATATTGTTGAAGGGAAAAGCGCGGGTAACATCATCATGTGCGTGGGCTCACCCGGACTTGGGAAGACATTAACTGCTGAAGTGTATGCAGAGGTCATTGAACGGCCCCTGTACTCAATTCATGCTGGCGCACTGGGAACCAACGCCGATGACATTGAGAAAAATCTGCGGACGATTCTGACCCGGGCTAAACGCTGGAACTGTGTCCTGCTTCTGGACGAAGCCGATGTGTTTGTCATGCAGCGTGGAGCATCACTGACTCAAAATGCCATCGTTGCGGAGTTCCTCCGTACACTGGAGTATTTCGATGGGTTGATGTTCATGACAAGCAACCGGGGTAGTGACATCGATGAGGCTATCATACCAAGATGCGCTGCAATCATTCACTATGATGTGCCGGAGAAATCAGATGCCCAAAAGATCTGGAAGATTATGGGTGAGAACTTTGGCGTGAACATTCCTGATGAACTGGTCAGATCACTTGTAAACACTTACCCAGAACTTCCACCACGTGACATCAAGATGTTGCTACGGCTCACGTTGCGAATGAGCGTGAAAGAGCAGGGGAGTGGTAGCATCCCGACACTGGATATTGTGCGGAAATGCGCGATGTTTCGTGGGATAGAACGAAAGGGAAAAGAAAAAGCCCTGTGATAACGATGCCGGGTTCGCCCGGCATACAACCTGCTGGCCCAGCCCAAAGCAATCCGAGTTCTTCAGCAAAAGCAGCAGCGTGTCGGAAATAACTGTGTTATAACAATTCAGGTGATCATGATGAGAAGTTGATAACAATGTTTAAGCTAAGTCCCATAAGAAAAAAAACAAACAAGCTGCATAAACTCCTTAATAACGGCTATCGTTTCGTAATCATGCATGAAGATGAAATTATTGAACCCTTCCGCTACGAAATAGAAGCCAGACGAAAACTATTCTTTGGCAGAAAACTCCTTTCTATTTCCGACCTCATCGACTCAATAAACGATAGTGTAAAAACCCAAGCAAAACGCGCCCCTTAACTATTCGTCACCTGAATAACTCCAGCTATGATAAACATTATTATCAAGCTTAAAGGTGATACTTATGAAACCGTTTGGGATTTTCTATTCAGTAGAAGGCTGCACTTGTTCACTGTGCCGCTCGCGTGGCTATCGTAAAAACAATGCATACGATAGATCTCTTCGTGTAAGCAAACACCGCGCCCGTCAGCAGGCCAAGCGTGAAATCCGCTCCGCCGTATTCAGCATCGACAATTAAGAAAGGTTGATGATAAATAAGAAGAATAACGAGGATAACAAATGACTGATGAAAACCAAATAAAGGTGCTGTTTTGCATTCTGCGTCGTCGATTCGTGGATTATGTCCCTGAGTTTGAAAACTGTGTAGAAGAACGGGAAGTCATCAATGAAACGCCGAAGGGTTACCGTATGTCCGTCTCCTACGGCACATCAGTTTACCTGCACGCGGATTATGAGTTTTTCGAATCACGTCAGGCAGCGTATCAATGGTGCGCCCGCCGTGTGACCGCTAGCATTGAGAAGATGAAACAAAAAATGCAGGCGGCAGAAGCAACAAAAATAAAACTGATAGAAGCATCCGGGAACTGTGGCGAATAAGATGACACCACGTCAAATTATCCTCTCACATATTACAGCTGAGAAAGCACTCCCACGAGGAACGCTGATCTGGTTATTCTACGAGAATGCCGATGATTTAATCAGCCTGAATGAAGTGGGCGATAATCTTGAAAGGTGGCATCAACGAGTTGGGTCGCCTGAAGAAATTCAGGTGATACTGGATATGCCTGATGACGATTCAGAAGTCTGGCTATTCAGCCCAACAAAATTATTCTCCCCACGGGTAAAAACCCCCGTTCTGACAGCCAGAGATAGGGCAGTTGCTCGCTATGGCGTTTCTCGCGTTATGACGGCGGAGAAAGTTGTTTTTCTGTATTCAGGGTATCTTCTGCACCTCTATAGACAGGCATATGGTTTCACCGGCCCTGCGCCTGAAGTTCGGGTCAACTGGAGTGCCAAACATTCATGGGGCGGCAGGAGCTCAATCACTATTTCACCATCGTCCATTTATCCTGACAGTGATACACCGCGCTATCGCTACCATGAGTACGCACATATAGAGCAGCGTAAGGACATCGGAGCATTTTATTCAATCAATCAACTGGATCATATCAAAGGCGTAGTGGCACATGAGCTTGCGCACTTTTGCCAGCGCCACACTGGAAAAGATAATTTTAAATTTGGTTTTCCGGTACTCCCTGAAAAAGATTTCAGAACGGCTCATGGTGATGGGTGGCAGTTCTTGTATGCATTTTTCAGAACAGAATTAAATAAAAGAATTCAGCGATAACCCAAAAAAAGGCATAACCAATGTACCTTCTTTCCATTTTATTATTTACATTTGTTTATCTGTTATCCTTTAATTCTGTTATAGAGGAAAATAGAGACCGCTATTCCATACAGACTTTTGCAATAGTGATGATCACGATATTCCTGATATCAATGCCAGTAACAACAACTTTTGTGTCGTTGATGCTTGAAGAAAACCAGAGAGAGCATCGTGATTTGATTTCCTTCCTGCAAATCAATTCCGTTTGGTTCGCAGGAGCCGGGGGGCTGGTGGCTATCTTCTTGTCAGCCCTGACAATGGTTCGCCTGAAGCAAAAACGTATCCGTCACAAAACATCGAACCTTAACCTCATCGTTGTGGGCCTTTTCGCGGGCGTAGTCTCTTTTGCCAGCGCGTATAAGCATCTAGGGAAGGTGCGAACAAGTTCCTGATATGAGATCATCATATTCATCCGGAGCGCATCCCAGAGGGACATCATGAGCCATCAACTCACCTTCGCCGATAGTGAATTCAGCACTAAGCGCCGTCAGACCCGAAAAGAGATTTTCCTCTCCCGCATGGAGCAGATTCTGCCATGGCAGAATATGACCGCTGTCATCGAGCCGTTTTATCCCAAGGCGGGCAATGGCCGACGGCCCTATCCGCTGGAGACCATGCTGCGTATTCACTGCATGCAGCATTGGTACAACCTGAGCGACGGTGCCATGGAAGATGCCCTGTACGAAATCGCCTCCATGCGCCTGTTTGCCCGATTATCCCTGGATAGC
>NZ_ALNJ01000067.1:0-13154 GCF_000293135.1 Klebsiella sp. OBRC7
TTGTCTCAGCCGATGCCGGCTACCAAGGAGCGCCACAGCGCGAGGAGCTGGCCGAGGTGGATGTGGACTGGCTGATCGCCGAGCGTCCCGGCAAGGTAAAAACCTTGAAGCAGCATCCGCGCAAGAACAAAACGGCCATCAACATCGAATACATGAAAGCCAGCATCCGTGCCAGGGTGGAGCACCCGTTTCGCATCATCAAGCGGCAGTTCGGCTTCGTGAAAGCCAGATACAAGGGGCTGCTGAAAAACGATAACCAACTGGCGATGTTATTCACCCTGGCCAACCTGTTTCGGGTGGACCAAATGATACGTCAGTGGGAGAGATCTCAGTAAAAACCGGAAATAACGCCAGAAATGGTGGAAAAAATAGCCTAAATAGGCTGATTCGATGTGTTTGCGGGAAAAAAATCGGCCCAGATCCGCGAAATTTTAATCAGCGAGTCAGCTTGGGAAGAAATGACCTGCTTATTCGCACCTTCCCTAGCAGTAGACCGTACGCATCGGTCACTTCCCATCCTTTAGTAGGTATTTTTTCAATACGTTCGCCGCGCGCACCCGCGCGTAGCCATAGCAACGGCGCAATGCGAACAAAGGCCAAGTTGTGGCTAACCGACTTCTCAGCTTCGTAGGTCAGAGTGAAAAACTCGGCATTTTCCTCAAAACCGTCAGACATTGGGAACTCGTCTGTAAACCTATAATTGACCTTAATCGGTTGTTCATTCGGCGTTTTGCCTGTGATAGCAGCTTGTACACGTGGTTTGGTGATATAATCACAGATCCCCCACTTTTCCCAATCAGGATCTCCAGGCCTTAAGCCCTGTTCGCGCAATTTTTTCTGTTCGTCGGCAGCGACTTCGTTGTTAGTGACGGAGATGCACTGGCGACGACCACCACCTCCGCCGCGACCGTGGCGGCGTCCGCACCCTGTTCGTGGTGATGTTCCTGGTGACAGCCTGCGTGGCGATGCTCTTCACTTTTGCAGCAGCCTGCATGGTGCTCACTGTGGCGGCTTTCGTGGTGATGTCCTTCACCCTTGCAGCAGCCTTCGTGTTGGTGCTCTGTATGTTTACAGCAACCTTCATGATGGTTTTGCATCATCGTCTCCTGATGTTATTTAGATATATCTAATTTATATCTAAAGTTTATCGACTTGCAAGTCTATAAAATAATTTTTGTTTAATTTAATGATTATTAATGGTTTTTATGGATTGCTGATAGCTGTTTAATCTCAAGCTGACTATATCAAAAAAGTGCTTGCAATCTTTTTGATTAGCAATCATTATCATTTAAAAATAAATTTAGATATATCGTATTATCTTCACGAAGGCGAAAAAATGACAAAAAACACCTCACGCTACCCACAGCGCGTGCGTAACGAACTACGTTTTCGCGAATTAACCGTGCTGCGCGTTGAGCGTATCGGCCAGGCGTTCCAGCGGATCGTGCTGGGGGGCGAGGCGCTGGATGGCTTTGTTTCACAAGGTTTTGACGACCACACCAAACTGTTTTTCCCGCAGGCGGGCAGCGTATTTACGCCGCCGGAAGTGACCGACGAAGGCATTAACTGGGGCGAGGGCGTGCGCCCGGCGACCCGCGACTACACGCCGCTGTACGATGCCGAACGCCACGAGCTGGCTTACGATTTTTATATCCACGATGGCGGTATTGCCAGCCGCTGGGCGCTGGAAGCCAACATCGGCGATAAGCTGGTGATCGGCGGGCCGCGCGGCTCGCTGGTGGTGCCGGAAGATTACGCCTGGCAGCTTTATGTCTGTGACGAGTCGGGCATGCCGGCGCTGCGCCGTCGCCTGCTGGGATTACGTCAGCTGCCGGTGACGCCGCAGGTGACGGCCATCGTCACCGTCGCGGATGCTTCGTATAAAGATTATCTGGCGGATCTCGACGGCTTTAATATCGAATGGGTGGTAGGCCACAACCCGGCGTTCGTCGCCGAGCGGCTGGCTCAGGTCAAGGTGCCGTCAGAAGATTATTTTATCTGGCTGACCGGAGAAGGCGGCGTGGTGAAATCGCTGCTGGCGCGCTTTGAGGAGCCGAGTATCGATCAGCAACTGGTGCGTTCGCAGGCGTACTGGCATAGCAAATAATCGGCAGTGTGGTAAACCCGGATGGCGGCGCGTTGCGCCTTCTCCGGGCTACCTTTCAATGGTGTTATGTCGCCCCGGTAAGCGCAGCGCCACCGGGTGAGGCTTAGCGTTCCGCCAGCGCCTTAAACACCATCGCCACCGCGTGGGCGCCGGGGTCCATATTGCCGAGCAGGCTCTCGCTATTGAGATAGGAGGCGCGTCCGGCGCCGGCTTTGCTCGACTGGCAGGTGCGATCCGCGCCGGCCTGCGCCGCGGCGAAAGCGGCCTGCAGATTATCCGGTTCGGCCAGCAGCGCCGCCAGCGCCGGCTGTAGAGCGTCAATCATCGTCCGGTCGCCCTCATCGGCGCCGCCGTAAAATTTCATCTGCCCCAGACCGGCGTTCAGCGCTTCCGCCATGCTGGCGCCTTGCTCCAGCTTCTGCCCGGCGGCGGTGAAGAAAATCGACATCAATACGCCGCTGGAGCCGCCCATCACCACCGTCAGGCGTTCGCCAATTAGCGCGAACAGCGTGGGTAAATCATTGAGCGGCAGTTGCTGGCGTTGCAATAGAGCGGCAATCTCACGCGCGCCAGCGGCGAAAGTGGAGCCGGTATCGCCGTCGCCCACTTTGGCGTCAAGCGCGTTGAGATGGGTTTCGAGGCCGGAGAGGGTGCTGGTCACCTGCGCCACGTAATCGCCCACCTGCGGGTTGGCCGATGGCGTAAAGGCGACGCGTGCGCTGGCGAGCGCGGACGGCATGATATTAACAGCCCGCGGCTGCACCGGCTTCTGCCAACTGGCGGTTTCGACATCCGACAGCAGCGCCTTTTCAATGCTCTCTTCCAGCACGATAGTGGTCAGCGAGAAGCCTTTCATATCCAGCGCCGTTACCAGCGAAGCCGGGCCAATCAACCAGTCAACGCGCGCATGGAGTGGGGTGTTGGCCAGCTCGCGGGTCAGAATCGCCATCTCGGCCACCGACACGCCGCCGAGATTATTGAGCATCACCGCCAGGCGGCCGGTTTCAGGTAGGGCGGCGGTCAGCTTCTCTACCATAATCTGCATGATTTCCGCGCTGTTATGGGTCGCGATCGTCGAGGCTCCCGGTTCGCCGTGGATGCCCATCCCCAGCTCGGCGTGGCCGGGCTGATGGCGCGGCGCGCTTTCCGCTTCCTGCGGCAGGTGACAGCTGGCCAGCGCCACCCCGATGCTGGCGGTATGGTTGGCGGCGTATTGCGCTTCACGCAGGACGGTGGCGAGGTTGAAGCCGCGCTCGGCGAAATAACCCGCCACCTTATGCACAAGAATAGTCCCGGCGATACCGCGCGGCTGTTTGTTATCCGGCAGCGAAATATCGTCGCCGACGATCAGCATCTCTACGTTATAGCCAAGACGGCGCGCTTTCTCCGCCGCGAGGCCGAAGTTAAGCCGATCGCCGGTGTAGTTTTTAACGATCAGCAGACAGCCCGCCTCGCCGGTCACCGCCTGAATCGCGGTGAGTACCGCATCGACGCTCGGCGAGGCGAACAGATCGCCGCAGACCGCGGCGGTCAGCATGCCTTTACCAATAAAGCCGACGTGCGCCGGTTCATGGCCGGAGCCGCCGCCGGAAATCACCGCCACGTTGTTTTTATTCAGATCGCGGCGTACCACTACACGGATCGCCGGGTCGCTCTCCAGGCGGGCGAGGTTGTTCCACGGGCTGGCAATAATGGTTCCCTCGATCACGTCGTTAACGAGGCTGGCGCGCTGGTTAAAAAAGAATTGAGACATAGTGGTTCCTGATCAGTAAGCGAAAACTCACCCTCCGGAGGCGGGCCCCCGGAGTGGTAACGGTCAAAGTGGATTTAGCGACGAATAAGACGTTGCAGACGCATATCGAGCGTGATGGCTTCGCCAGGCTGAATATCATTCAGCGCTTCGCCCTGCTGGCATAGCCAGGCGATCCCCGCCGCGCGGGCGATAATCGCGCCGTGGGCCTGTTCGCTGCCGTCGCGCAGGCACAGGCCGGTGACCTTGCTGGCATCCAGTTGGAGTACAGTCGAGGGATAAATATTGTCGGCGATAATAATCGTCGGCTCACTGGCGAATGGCAGCGTCTCCTTAATACCCTGCAGATGGCGCAGCGTGCGCTGCAGAATATCGTCGACATCGATATAACGGGCCTGCAGATAGGCGTCATCCAGCTGACGATACTGCTGGCTGAGCTCCATCAGCACTTGATGCCACGCCCATTCCGCCGAGCACTGTTCGGTGAGCAGGCGATCGTTGGCGGCATCAAACAGATCTTCATCGTCGAGCAAGGTGTGATGACCGGCGAAGATCGCCGCGATATCGGCGTTAAATTTGTGTTCCGCCAGCTCGGTGAGCGCATTGAGATCGGCCAGCGTCTGGTCGATCGCCTGGCGCAGGCGCTGCTGCTCGCGGGCGATGTCGGCGGCGGCGGGGAGCGCCGGTTGGATCGGCGCCTGCGGATAAATCATCGCGGCGCCTTCAACACGCGCAGGTATGGCGGGTTCCGCTGTCGGCTGCGCCTCCGGCGACTCGCCGAAGTTATCGGCGGCCAGCGCCTGAAACGCCGCCAGCGCCGCATCGGCGTCCGGACCGCGGGCCAGCAGGCGCAGCTTATCGTGGCGGCGCACCTGTAGCAGAGCGATTTGATTCAGACTGTCCGGGGTGACGCATTTGCCGTTTTTCTCCAGCACCAGGTCGGCGTTAAAACCCGCCAGCGCGGCGACCAGCTTTGATGCCGGACGCACGTGCAGGCCGTTGTGATTGTTAATAATGACTGAAACCGATTTAGCATCGCCGTCGTCAGCAAGCGTTGGGGCGGCGGCGTCAGGCGTGTGCGAAGGTAAACCCAGCTGAACCCGCTTGGCTTCCAGGGCGTTCATGGCATCGGCGATAACTTTGTCGATCCCGGCGCCGGAGGCGGCGCTGACGGTGGCCGCCAGCGTCCCTTCGACCAGCGGCGCGGCGCACAGCCGCACCTTTGCCGCCATCGCCGGATCGAGCAGATCGAGGGCGGTTTCGGCGCTGAGCAGGGCGCTGCCGATATCCATCATCACCAGAACATGGTCGGTATCGGCGACGGATTCGATCGCCTCCATGACTTTAATCGGATCGGTGCCGATCGGGCTGTCGGGATCGTCGATCCCGGCGGCGATCGCCAGCTTACAGCCATCGTTCATTAACATCTGCCGGGCCAGTTCTCCGACACCTTCGCCCAGCCGGGCGCTATGAGAAACAATAACCAGGTTTACCATCGCGATTTCCTTACTCTTTGGCGGCGGCAGCCAGCATCTGAACCATAAACAGCACCGAGGTCGCGCCGGGATCCTGATGCCCGATGCTGCGCTCGCCGAGATAGCTGGCGCGGCCTTTACGCGCCTGCATGGTGATGGTGGCGTGGGCGGCGCGCTCGGCCACTTCGCAGGCGGCATCCAGCGCGGCAGGGATAGACAGATGTTGCTCGCTGGAATGACGCAGGGATTCCACCACCGGCAGCCAGACGTCGCACATCGTCTTATCGCCCGGCTCCGCTTTACCACGGTTGACGACGCCGTCCGCGCCTTCGCGGATCATCTGATAAAGCTCGTCGAGGGTCAGGCTCTGATGCGCCTGGGTGACCTGGGCGGCGCGGATAAAGAAGGTGCCGAACAGCGGGCCGCTGGCGCCGCCGACGTTGGAAAGCAGCGTCATCCCGGTATTCTTGAGAATAAAACCGATGTCTTTATCGGCGATCGACGGCAGCTTTTCGACCACTTTGCTGAAGCCGCGATGCATATTGAGGCCGTGGTCGGCGTCGCCGATCTCTTTATCAAGGCCGGTGAGAAAATCGCTCTGTTTGGTGAAAATGTCGCCACAGCGGTACAGCCAGTCGACGATTTGCGTTCTGTTCAGTGACATGTCGTGCTCCTTATTTTCCCCAGTTCAGCGCTGGGGTATGGACCGGGGCGTCCCATAACGCCAGTGTGTCATCATCCGCTTTCAGCAGGGTGATGGAGAAACCCGCCATATCCAGCGAGGTGCAGTAGCTGCCGATGAGGTTGCGTTCAATCACAATGCCGGACGCTTCGCAGCGCTGGGCAAGGCGGTTGTAAACGCCGTACAGTTCGGAAAGCGGGGTGGCGCCGAGGTTATTGACCAGCGCGATAACCCGATCGCCGTTTTGCAGCGCGGTTTTGCTCTGTTTCACTTCCTGCCACGCTCCCTTGACGTTATCCCACTGGCGCAGCGTGCGGCTGTATGCGCCGTTTTCCAGCAGGGTATCGACCATCTCATCGACGGTTTGGTCGAGCGAGCTGAAGCGGCGGCGGTCGATACCCGGCTCGCCATGGATGCCGACGCCGAACTCCATCTCATCATCTTTCAGGGTAAAGGAGGGCTGTCCGGCGGCCGGTACGGTGCAGGCGCCCAGCGCGATGCCAATCGAGTGACCAAGGTTATTTAAACGGCGGCCCAGTTCAGCGCAGGCTTCCAGCGAGTCGCCGCGTTCGGCGGCGGCGCCGACCAGTTTTTCAATCAGCACGGTATTGGCGACGCCGCGGCGTCCGGCGGTATAGAGGCTGTCTTTTACCGCCACGTCGTCATCCACCACGACGGTGGTAACCTTAACGCCACTTTCGTGCAGCAGCTCGGTGGCGGTCTCAAAATTCAGGATGTCGCCGGTATAGTTTTTGATAATCAGCAGGACGCCTTCGCCGCCGTCAATCTGCATCGCGCATTCGAACATTTTGTCCGGCGTCGGCGAGGTGAAAATTTCCCCCGGACAGGCGCCGGAGAGCATGCCCTGGCCGATGTAGCCGCAGTGCATCGGTTCGTGTCCGCTGCCGCCGCCGGAGAGCAGCGCCACTTTGCCGGCGACCGGTGCATCAGCGCGGGTGACATAGACCGGGTCCTGGTGCAGCGTCAGTTCAGGATGCGCCTTCGCCAGGCCGATAAGCTGTTCACTCAGTACATCTTCCACACGGTTAATCAGTTTTTTCATTGTTTATGCTCCGTAGGGTAGGGGGAGGTCGCCTGTCTATAAGGGTAGCCCGGCGATGTAGTGATTCTGGCTGAGCGGGCGCAAAATAAAATGCCGTCAAAATTGGTTCCATAACGGAACGTAGAAAAGAATTTTTGTTCCTTTATGGAACATTAATTGCCGATAAACAGGAGAAATGCGAGCCAGCGCTAATAATTTGTCCGTTTTTTTCTGCTATCAGAAATGGGGCAAGGATGATTTTTTTCGCCATTGTGCCGCATTGAGGCGATTTTCTGCGTTAAAGAGGGGAGACGATAGCGGCTTTTTTGCCAAAATGATCCGATCGCGATCGCAATCCCATCGCTTTCTCAGTCACATTGTTTCAATGTGAAACGCATTATTTTTTTATCTGTTTCAGAACAGAACAAAAAAGGGAAAAATTTTTTTCGCCGCGGCTCGCCCTACAGTGGATGCATCGCTCCGGCAGCGTGGCTGTAAGCGCCATTGATATCAGGCGCCGCGGCATGACGGCCTGGGCTCACGTGTCAACATACGCACTTATTTGAGGGTGAAAGGAATGCTAAAAGTTATTCAATCTCCAGCCAAATATCTCCAGGGACCTGATGCCGCCATGCTGTTTGGCGAATACGCTAAAAACCTGGCCGACAGCTTTTTTGTTATCGCCGATGACTTCGTGATGAAGTTGGCGGGCGACAAAGTATTGAACGGCCTGCATAGCCACAATATTAGCTGCCATGCGGAACGGTTTAACGGCGAGTGCAGCCATGCGGAAATCAACCGCCTGATCGCCATTCTTAAGCAGCACGGCTGCCGCGGCGTGGTGGGTATCGGCGGCGGGAAAACCCTCGATACAGCGAAGGCGATCGGCTATTACCAGAAGCTGCCGGTGGTGGTGATCCCGACAATTGCCTCAACCGATGCGCCGACCAGCGCGCTGTCGGTTATCTACACCGAGGCGGGCGAGTTTGAAGAGTATCTGATCTACCCGAAAAACCCGGATATGGTGGTGATGGACACGGCGATTATCGCCAAAGCGCCGGTACGCTTGCTGGTGGCCGGGATGGGCGATGCGCTCTCCACCTGGTTTGAAGCCAAGGCCTGCTTCGATGCGCGAGCCACCAGCATGGCGGGCGGGCAGTCCACGGCGGCGGCCTTGAGCCTGGCGCGCCTGTGCTATGATACGCTGCTGGCGGAAGGCGAAAAAGCACGCCTGGCGGCTCAGGCTGGAGTGGTGACCGATGCGCTGGAGCGTATTGTCGAAGCCAACACCTATCTGAGCGGTATCGGTTTTGAGAGCAGCGGCCTGGCCGGCGCGCACGCGATTCACAACGGTTTCACCATCCTTGAAGAGTGCCACCATCTGTATCACGGCGAAAAAGTCGCTTTCGGCACCCTGGCGCAGCTGGTACTGCAAAATAGCCCGCTGGAAGAGATCGAAACCGTGATGGGCTTCTGTGAAAAAGTCGGCCTGCCGATCACCCTTGCCCAGATGGGCGTGAAAGAGGGTATCGAAAGCAAAATCCACGCGGTGGCGAAAGCCACCTGCGCGGAAGGCGAAACCATCCACAATATGCCGTTCCCGGTCACCGCGGATAGCGTCTACGCCGCCATCCTTACCGCGGACCTGCTTGGGCAGCAGTGGCTGGCGCGTTAAGTCTTTCACAAGGTTCTATGCCGCGGCGCATTGCGGCATCAACTCCTCCCTCCGGCAGCCGCTGCCGGAGGGTTTTGTCGTTTTAACTGTGTTAACTCCAGCGGAAAAGGGATATGACAGCTCAGACTCAGGGTGCGGAAAATGAAGTTTCAGCCGTTATCAGCCAGTCGTGGCATCGCTGCAGCAAATTTATGCAGCGTGAAACCTGGCAGGCGCCGCATCAGGCGCAGGGGCTGACCTTTGAATCGATCTGCCGTCGCAAATAAACCCAACGTGCGCGGGTTCGTGTCCTGAACCGCCGCCGGAGATCACCGCCACGTTATTTTTGTTAAGGTCGCGGCGAACCACGATGCGAATGGCCGGATCGCTCTCCAGACGCGCCAGGTTATTCCACGGGCTGGTGATAATTGTACCGTCGATCACGTCGCTAACGAGATGGGGGCGTTGATTAAAAAAGAATTGAGACATAACGGCTCCTCGAGGTTGAGTGTAAGACAAACCCCCGAATGCATGTTCATGGTGCGGAGGCGATAGAGAGATTCTGGCGAAGTCAGCATGGAAAAAAACAACACGAAAATGAGTTTCATTACGAAACGTGATTGCTGTTTTTTGTTCCGAAATGAAACTTAATTAGGCGAGAAATCATCACAATGCGAACTCGCTCGACTTTTTCCTCCTGCGATCAGAGCAGGCCACACGGCGCAGTCAGTCTTTTTTGCGGGGCTTTACCCAGGATGGCGCGTAATTGGGGAAATTTATCATCGTGTTTGTCGGTAATTTCGCGGTAACGGAACGGATCGAGATCGCAAATCTCATTATTTTTGTGGTTAAGCGTTCCAATATGAAACGCATGTCATTTTTATCTGTTCCATATCAGAACAAAATGACGAAAGATTTTTTTGTACACGCCTCGCCATACAGTTATTACATCGCTCCGGTACGTCCGCTTTCGCCGTCAACATCAGGCTAAACGGGTTAACGCCAGGGCTCACCATGTAAAAACATGTACTTATTTGAGGATGAAAGGAATGCTAAAAGTTATTCAATCTCCAGCCAAATATCTCCAGGGTCCTGACGCTTCTACCTTATTTGGTCAATACGCTAAAAATCTGGCGGACAGCTTTTTCGTGATTGCGGACGACTTCGTCATGAAGCTGGCGGGAGAAAAGGTACTCAATGGCCTGCACAGCCATGACATTAGCTGCCACGCGGAACGCTTCAACGGTGAATGCAGCCATGTTGAAATTAATCGCCTGATTGCCATTCTGAAAAAACACGGTTGCCGCGGCGTGGTTGGGATTGGCGGTGGGAAAACGTTAGATACCGCCAAAGCAATTGGTTATTACCAGAAGCTGCCGGTAGTGGTGATCCCGACCATCGCCTCAACCGATGCGCCAACCAGCGCGCTGTCCGTTATCTATACCGAAGCGGGTGAGTTTGAAGAGTATCTGATCTACCCGAAAAACCCGGATATGGTGGTGATGGATACCGCAATTATTGCCAAAGCGCCGGTACGTCTGCTGGTGGCCGGGATGGGCGATGCGCTCTCGACCTGGTTTGAAGCGAAAGCCTGTTATGACGCTCGGGCGACCAGCATGGCGGGCGGGCAGTCCACCGTGGCGGCGCTGAGCCTGGCGCGCCTGTGCTATGATACCCTGCTGGCGGAAGGCGAAAAGGCACGCTTAGCCGCCCAGGCTGGCGTGGTGACCGATGCGCTGGAACGTATTGTCGAAGCCAACACCTACCTCAGCGGTATCGGCTTTGAAAGCAGCGGCCTTGCGGGGGCACATGCCATCCATAACGGCTTTACGATTCTGGAAGAGTGCCACCATCTGTACCACGGTGAAAAAGTCGCCTTTGGTACGCTGGCGCAGCTGGTGCTGCAGAACAGCCCGATGGAAGAGATCGAAACCGTGCTGAATTTCTGTCAGAAAGTGGGCCTGCCGGTAACGTTAGCGGAAATGGGTGTGAAAGACGACATTGACGGCAAGATTATGGCCGTGGCTAAAGCCACCTGCGCAGAAGGTGAAACTATTCACAATATGCCGTTCCCGGTGACGCCTGAAAGCGTACATGCCGCTATTTTGACGGCAGACCTGCTGGGACAGCAGTGGCTGGCGCGTTAATCGGGCACAGGTAAATTTACCCAGCATCTTCTCCCCCTCTGACAGTCTCTGCCGGAGGGGTTGTCTATGGCAAAACAGCGGAAAGGGATATGACGGCGCACACGCATAGCATCGGGCAGGAAGTCTCTTCGGTTCTCGCCCAGTCCTGGCATCGTTGCAGCAAGTTTATGCAGCGGGAAACCTGGCAGGCGCCGCATCAGGCGCAAGGGCTGACCTTTGAGTCGATTTGTCGTCGCAAGACGGCGCTGCTGACGATTGCGCAGGCCGCGCTGGAAGATGCCTGGGAGTTTATGGACGGTCGTCCGTGCGCACTGCTGATTCTGGATGAATCAGCCTGTATTCTCAGCCGTTGCGGCGATCCGCAGACGATAGAACAGCTGGCGGAGCTTGGATTTCGCGACGGCAGCTATTGCGCGGAAAGCATTATCGGCAGTTGTGCGCTGTCGCTGGCGACGATGCCGGGGCAGCCGACAAAAACCTCTGGCGCTCAGCACTTTAAACAGGCGTTGCATCCGTGGTCGTTCTGCTCGACGCCGGTGTTCGATAACCATGGGCATCTGTTTGGCTCCATCTCATTGTGCTGTCTGGTAGAACATGAGTCCGTTTCTGATTTATCCCTGACGCTGGCGATTGCCAGAGAAGTCGGCAATTCATTGCTGACCGACAGCCTGCTGGCAGAATCCAACCGCCATCTGAACCAGATGTACGGGCTGCTGGAGAGCATGGATGATGGCGTGATGGCCTGGAATGAGCAGGGGGTGTTGCAGTTCCTCAATGCGCGCGCGGCGCTGCTTTTGCATCTCGACGCGCAGGCCAGCCAGGGCAAAAACATTCACGACCTGCTCAATATGCCCATGCTGCTGCGTCGGGCAATTAAACATGCCCGCGGTCTGAATCACGTCGAAGTCACTTTTGAAAGCCAGCACCAGTTTGTTGATGCTGTTATCACCCTGAAGCCGATTGTTGAGGAGCAGGGCAACAGCTTTATCCTGCTGCTGCACCCGGTGGAGCAAATGCGTCAGCTGATGACCAGCCAGCTTGGTAAGGTGAGCCACACCTTTGAGCAGATGTCGACGGACGATCCGGAAACCCGACGCTTGATCCATTTTGGTCGCCAGGCGGCAAGGGGGAGTTTCCCGATCCTGCTGTGTGGGGAAGAGGGCGTAGGGAAAGAGCTGCTGAGCCAGGCCATTCACAATGAAAGCGAACGCGCCAGCGGACCGTATATTGCCGTGAACTGTCAGCTGTATGCCAACAGCGTGCTGGGGCAGGATTTTATGGGCAGTGCGCCTACCGATGATGAAAATGGTCGGTTGAGCCGCCTTGAGCTGGCGAACGGCGGCACGCTGTTTCTGGAGAAAATTGAATATCTGGCACCGGAGCTGCAATCCGCGCTGTTACAGGTGATTAAGCAGGGAGTATTAACCCGTCTTGATGCCCGTCGGCTGATTCCGGTGGATGTGAAAGTGATCGCCACCACTACGGTTGATCTCGCTAATCTGGTGGAGCAAAACCGCTTTAGCCGCCAACTGTATTACGCGCTGCACTCTTTTGAGATTGTTATCCCGCCGCTACGGGCGCGGCGTAACAGTATTCCCTCGCTGATTTATACGCGACTGAATAGCCTGAAAAAACGCTTCTCATCCAGCCTGAAGATCGACGACGACGCGCTGGCACAACTGGTGGCTTATTCGTGGCCGGGCAATGATTTCGAGCTGAACAGCATTATCGAAAACATCGCTATCAGTAGCGATAACGGGCATATCCGGCTGAGTAATTTACCTGATTATCTGTTTGCCGAGCGTCCCGGTCTGGAGACCGCGTCTTCCCTGCTGCCAGCCAGCCTGACGTTTACCGCTATCGAAAAAGAGGCGATTATCCATGCCGCCCGTGTCACCAGTGGGCGAGTACAGGAGATGTCGCAACTGCTGAATATTGGTCGCACCACCTTGTGGCGTAAGATGAAGCAGTACGACATCGACGCCAGCCAGTTTAAGCGCAAACATCTGGAGTAGTTTCTTCGATTCTGGCCATGGAGAACAGCGCATCCGACAGCCGGTTGATATAACGCCTGGGTTCATCGCGTAACGTCAGCTTTTTGTCCATCGCGATGAGGATCCGCTCCAGCCGCCGTGCCAGGGTGCGCGCCACGTGTAGTTGTGCCGATGCCAGATTTTTCCCCGGAATGACAAATTCTTTCAGGGGGCCGCTCTGCGCCATATTGCGATCAATAAGTTGCTCCAGCGCCTGAATATCCTCGGCGTTAATCGTCTGCGTTAAGCGGGCGAGACCTTTCT
>NZ_ALNJ01000068.1:0-23101 GCF_000293135.1 Klebsiella sp. OBRC7
GTCATGAGTAATCACCTCTGGTTGAGAGTTTACTCACTTAGTTGCGTGTCCACTAATGGTGGGTAGGATCATAACTCCTAAGTCTGGATGGTTTAATTTTTCTGGGAAAATTACATTATCAAAATCGCCAACAATTTTTTTATAAACGGATGGTACGCTTAAATCAGCTGCACTTTTACCTACTAGAATAGTTTCATAATCATCAAGCGTTATAGTTTTAAGTATTTCTTCAAGTGCAACACGATCACCAGTATCTATTTTTGATAAACTCTGTCTAATAAATGACTTTGGCCTGAATATTAAGCTATATGTAGCCCGGCTGACAACTTCAGCTTCAGCATTACCGGTACCATGAAGAAATAGTGATTGGCTGGCCTCATCTTTGGATATATTGTCAAACTCGGCACTAATTATTATCCAATGCCCTCGCCACTCTCCTATTGAACGGTTGAAATCTCCTTCCTGTAACTTTAAAGAATATCTTGGCATCGAGCTATCAAGTAGCAACCTTATCGCTCTGAATAAATTTGTTTTTCCAGATGCATTCTCACCAATAATTGTGTTTATGCCTTTATCAAAGTAAAAATTTGCCCCTTTGAAATTCCGATAGTTTACCAAAGTGATTTTTTTTATAAACATTTTATTTTAATCCATTTTTTGTTATTGCCTGAGTTTCATTGTAAATATCAAATTACGCAACCCGTTACAGAACAAATTTCTTTTACCAGACTAAAGAAAAAGCTGCACTACTCTCGGAACGTGTGTGGGAATCTACCTTGTATCTCGTACCTATCAAGGGTACTGATTCAGACACTCCTGTTCCAATCAGCTATTTGACAGTTCTACCATAGCATTTGTCTGAAAAATATCCATCTCCAGAAACTAAAGATTTGCTTTTCAGAATCAGTTCGTTGGCACTTTCTTTAGGGAGATTAAAGTCGCAACCTATGCCGGTCATTCTGTGTGGACAACTGCTCCAGAAAGGGTTGGTATAGTATGAATTGCCCAGATCATAGTAGGTCTAGGGTTACGGCGCTGTGGCCTGTTTCAAGAAATCTTTCACCCCGGATCCGGGTGGTGGTGGACTGACTGTACGCTGCGTTCAATGAGGAGACAGCCCGGACCCGGTAGTGATTAATGCCGGAACGAGACAATTTAAGAACAAACCACCCCAGGTTAGCAGGATCGTCTCGTCCGGCAGGAAAGCATGCTAACACCTACATGAAGTTCCTGTCAGTGCCAGTCTCCGACTTAACACCACCAGTCTGCTTTTCACCACTGCGAAGTAAGGGGCGCTACGCTCGGCTATGCAGGGGCAAGTTTTTTTCTCCTGTGTGCTTTTCGTTTCTGTATCGGCTTCCGGTTAATCGTTTCCCAACACAACCCGTCCCGCAAGGGTGAAGTACACGCATTCTGCGCCCTTGCTGGACAGAACGACGCCGGGAAAGCGAACCGTCAGGCGATACGAAGACGAAAATCACACCACTGACGGAGAAAAAACCATGACGATTACCCTGCATAACCAGACTACCGCCCCTAACACCGCAGCGGCGACCAGCGTATCCCCGCTGGACCCGTCAGGCTCCTCAAAAACGAAATGGTCTAAAACCAGAACTGATATTTATCAGACCGTCACCGACAGCATCATTGCTGCACTTGAAGCGGGTGTTAAACCGTGGTCCTGCCCGTGGCAGCGCGTACCGGGTATGTCTGGTCTGCCATCCAATTACGCTACCGGCGTAGCCTACAGCGGCATGAATATCATGTTGCTGTGGTGCAGTGCGTCAAAGCAGGGGTTCAGTGATTCCCGCTGGATGACTTACAAACAGGCACAGGCGGCAGGTGGACAGGTCCGCAAGGGTGAACACGGCACGACCGCCATTTTCTATTCCACACTGGAGAAAGAAAACGACGCCGGAGAAATCGACCATATCCCGATGCTGAAAACTTTTGTCGTGTTTAACGTTGAACAAATTGACGGCCTACCCTTGACTACCGGAGCAGTTAGTCCCTCTGAAACGTTCGAGCCGCTGCCACAGGCTGAAAACCTGTTCCGTAGCAGTGGTGCCAGGATTATTGAGAAAGGACAAAATGCCTTTTTCAGCCCCTCAACCGATGAGGTCTGGCTACCGGAGCGTCACCTTTTTTCTGATGCCGCTAATTTCTACGCCACTGGCCTGCATGAACTGGTGCACTGGAGCGGTGGTAAAACACGTCTGAACCGTGAAATGAAAGGAAGATTCGGCAGTGAGGATTATGCATTTGAGGAGTTGATCGCCGAGCTGGGAAGCGCGTTCGTGATGGCGGATCTGGGGATTGACGGAGAGGTTCAGCACGAAAGTTATATCGCTTCCTGGTTGAAAGCACTGAAAAACGACAAGCGTTATATTTTCAAAGCCGCCAGCGCGGCATCGAAAGCGCATCGTTATCTGATGGAGAAGGTCTGAGCAGGAGGATAAGAAGCCGCAAAGGAATGCGGCTTTAACCTTGTATCGGGGCAGGCAGAGTAACAGAGGTTGCAATTTCCCTGCGAATTTTCCGGACATATTATGTCCGGAAAATTCGCAGGCTGCGGGTGCGGGCGGCAAAGAGCCCGCGTATCCCGCAAAAGGAATGTTAATCCCAGTGATTACGCCACTGGCGCAGCTTAGATCGGGATGAATATTATGTTGCTGGGGTGCTGCACGTTTAAGCAGGAGTCAGTGACTACCACAGGAGGACCTATATCAGGCTCTGGTTGAAGAGGGACAGGTTAAGAAAGGATTATTTTATCCTGGCGGCCATATTATCGGTCTCTGCCCCGAGGGATTGTAAACGCTGCGCCAGAATGTCCACGCGTTCTTCGAGTTTATGACTCTGTTGCTGAATATCCTCCATCGTTTCTGATAAAACATCATGGAGCAAAACAAAATTGGCGTGGAGGGCATACACAAAATCGTTGCCGCGTATCAGCAGTTCTTCGCGTGGCATGCCTTGCTGTGCGGAATGAGTCATCCATGTGACGAGTGCTTTTGCGCACATTTCAGTGAGTACGTCCGAAAGCGGGTCGGCGTTTCTGTTCATTTTGTTTTCCTGTCTGTTTTGAAATCAGTTGGTTGCCAGAGAGTACGCTCGGGTGAGTGTCCCCGTCATCCAGTGAGGTCTAAAAATTAGCGGGAAGGCTGATCGGCATCTGTCGGGCTGGGTAACTTCCAGGCCATTTTGGGGCGTTCATTATCCTGTATGCTTCTACAACAGGGTCTGGCGTTTTAGTCGCGGTTGGTGGATGCTTGTTCCAGTTCATCCAGGGTGCGGAAGAGAAACATCTCGCGGTTCTTCGCGTCAAACGAAACGGGAACACTGTTCCTCATCACCGTCCTGATGCTGTCAAACAGCCTGCCAAGCGACACGCGGGTTTTATCGTCCGGCATAACATACATGGCATAGTGCCAGCGTCCGGCATCGCTGGCCGCCAGATGACTGTTAATAATGGTGATGTAGCGGGCGCGGGTTTTCAGCGATCGCTCGGTTTCCACCGCGATGATGGCACCGCTGCTTAAAGTAATAATGCCGTCCGGTCGGTGCCGGACACCGGGATACCGCGCCATAAACGCCCCCCGGTCGCCGTTCAGCCAGCCTGTACCGCCTTTTTCCTCCAGGGCCAGCCTGACCCGCTGGTTTAACAGGCGATGGTCCAGCGTCCAGTGCCTGAGTTTTCCCGGCTCAAAATAAGCGGGAAAAACAGGATCATCGGCGTTAACCACCCTTGCCAACCCCGGCATGGTGATCCCCCACAATGATTTTTTCCCGGTCAGTACCGGATATTCATGTTTACTCAGAAATCCCAGAGCCACCGCTTTATTCAGCAGGTTATACATGGCATGGTTATGTTTTCCTTTATAGCCGACAGCTTTTTTTAAGGTCGAAAAGTCAGAGAAGGTTTCTTCCTTAAGAAAATTCAGCAGTGCCTCCATTCTCCGGTTGGCGGCTTCATTTCTTTCAGCAACGTTATGAATAAGCATCGACAGCCTCACAGGTTAATGGACGGTTTGTTAATCTGATGGTCTTTTTCGGTATGCAGCGGGTGTTTATGCTCAAATGACAGCAGGTCGATATATTGCTTTTTCGCCGGAATATGAAAAAGTTTGGTCGCCTTCGCCAGGTCATTCTGGGTAAATACAAAACCAACAAACTTTGGCAGGTTGAGGAGCATGTTGCTGTCGATATAATAGCGTTCAGCCTGCCGTATCATTCTGTCGGTTTCCATTTTCTCCGTCAGGGCGATATCCGTTTTCACTTTTCTCATTTCGTCATCGACCAAAATAGAGCCGGTCATTCTTGCCACCCAGTCGGCGGTATCCGGATCACGAAGGCGATAAACCAGCATGAACTTGCAGTTCTCAATAACTGAACCGGCGACGGCATCACCCTCCAGATCTGCCGGACAGTCATATAAATCTTTCACCGACTGATGCGCCATGATGATATGCACACCCTTGTCCCTTGCCGCGCCAAGCCCCTCAAGCGCCGGGCGGGAAAGGTGATATTTAAGTTCATCCAGGAAAATAGCGACAGGGCGAGGTTTGCCTTTTATCCGGTCACGTGTTTCGGCTATCTGGATAAGTCGGGTTAAAATCATGCGTTGCGCCGAAATGATTTTCTGATTACGCATCGAGCCAAGGATGTAACAGCAGCCGCCCTCATCAAATATTGTCTTTAATGAAAATCCCTTACTGGCGTTAATTGAGTTTACTAAGGCGATTTCCTCCAGCTCGCCATAAAAAGCAGGCACATCTTCACTGAGAGATTTGACAAAGTCGGTATTGAATAAATCCCGTAATGTCATGCCTTTTTCATAAATAGCCGCCGTATTTCTGGCGGCCCGGCGATCGGCTATACGGTAAAAGTCAGCGCCTTCGCCTTTTTTACCCAGACTGAAACCAGCATTAAACAGCTCCTCCAGTTGTTCATGAGAAATATCAGCCAGTAGATCAAGCTGGAAATGAAGGTCATTCAGGTTAATAAGGACAAACGGCTTTCCCGCTTTGTGGCAGGCTTTACGCAATACATGCGGGGCCCACTCATCATTTTTAGGATCTTCGACAAATACCCCTTCACCTGACAGTATGGCCTGATAAAGCAGGACGCAGGCGCTCACCCCTTTACCGGAGCCGGTGGTGCCGATAAGGTCGGCGTGCTGGGTCTGAAATTCTTCGGCAGTGATATATTGCGGCTGATTGTTTTTATCCAGCCCGATGAAAATACCCTTGTTCAGGTCAATATAATCCAGCGGATTATATTCTATGCTGTCAGGCAACATATCCCTGACGTCACGAACATCTGTTCTGACATTTCTTTCCAGTTTGCTTTTTTTAATCATCCGGTGTTTCAGACTGTCAATTTCTCCGGCCAGCAATCTTCGGGTGGTAATGTGAAATGCCAGACCGGCCAGCGTAAATCCGACAGTCAGTATCCAGAGTGATAATCTGAGCAGAATATGATTATCAAGCGCCGTAAAGAAAAAACTCAGCCCCTGAATGGTCAGCGGCGACAGCGTGCCGGAGATAAAAAAGAAGAGGGACACGCACGCCACCGATTTTAACCAGAAGGGGGCGTTTTTTCTTTCTTCACGTGGCAGATGAAAAATGAATGGCAGCGTCAGCCCGGCAAACAGGGATAATATTACCGGGTTGTGTTGCAGCCAGAGCAGAAAAACAGAAAAGGCATCCGAAAAAGCATTCAGCCTTTGCATCAGATGAGTTCCCATTGCAGTGATCTCCGGTCTGATTTCGGTGTGACGGGCGCACCACATGGGCGTCACCGATGGACGTGATACCCCACGCCCCTGTGCGACGCTCACCGGTGACGCCCATAAAAGGACAAAAAGAACTGAACGCCTCCGGCGCTCATGCCCGTTATCCGCGCTTTCAGAAGTCTGCCGACCGGTGGTCGTCCTCCCCTGAAACGCCCGCATGACGGGCAACGGCGTGGTTCCTTTGTCCTGGCTGGACGCCCTGACCGCCGGAAACATGGGGGCAATGTCTTCGCTGAACGCTGCGTCAAAGCCCCCAGAGTCAAAGGCGGCACACCGTCGCACGCTACGCGCGACCAACCCCTTTAAGACGCGCGTTTCGCCTGTTTTTTCTCGCTGGCTCCAAAAAACGGGAACGCTGCTTTAAAGGGGTTGGTCGCGCCTGATCGGTCATATTCCCCGCTGGGGCGGGAAATATGACCTGGCTTGACGGTGTGCGGGGCAAGCCCCCCAAATAAACCGCTGTCGTGGGCGACAGCTTTTCGCTCGCTGGGGCGGCGAAATTTATTCGGCTCCCCCCGGCCTGCTCAATTCGCTCTGGGCGAATGTTTGCAGGTGGGCGCGGTGCCTGAAAATTAACAATTTCTTCGAAATTGAATTTTCTGCCCGCGCGCCACGTACTTATTTTACGGCTTAACAATTTCTTCGAAATTGAAGCCAAAAGTAAGCACGCCTGAACCCCTGCCGTCTGTCAGTCTGTGGCGTCGCTCGATACATTATTAATGTCTGTGACTCACATTTGTTCGCGGACTATTTCAGCCCGGCATTCCCGTTCAGCATTTAATGCCACACGGTACGTTTCATCATCGACCTTCGTGCCCTGACTTTCGGCATATCGCCTGAGCTTGTCGGCATCCGATTCATTAAGCTGTGAAAGATGATGTCGCAATAAACTGATAAGTCGGCTTTCATATATCTCATAATATAGCCCACATCCCTGATGCGCTTTCGACAGCATGTTTTTATATACTGCCACGACCGATATTCTGTCCTGATGCGTTGAGTGAATGTTGGAAATAAACAGGTGTTCTTTATCCATTTTTATTTCCCCATGCGGGAAGTGTATTAATATAATAATCAGGGTTTATTACCCTCTGACTCTGCCAAATCTGGACAGAATTTTATTCACCGCCTCCGGGTCAGCACTGGCGCATTCCCCCAGAAAAGCTTTTCTGGCATTGAGCGTATGATTGGGTAAAAATCCGTGCCGGTTCTTTTTGACGATATTAAAGAAAGCTCGTTCAGCAGAATGGCATTCGCTCCCTCCACTGTTTCCTGTTGCTTTCCCGTACATGCAAAGCACCACTTCGCACGGGTCATCAGCAAATGAATAAACAGGCGTCCCGGCAGCAATGCACAGCATTATCGCCGCAATAGCGGAATATTTCATGATGGATACCTTACTGTAAGATGAATTTCAGGATGTGAGGGGGAGGATTTAATGCGAAAAATAAATGCGGGTGTCGCTGCATGTCAGGCAGTCAGAGACAGGCTGATATTCAATAACGCCTTTTGCGCCATACCGGCGCAGCCAGTTTTTTGCAGTAACGAAATCTGCGTCTGATGGCGCGGCAACAACAATACGTGTTGAGTGGTCGACCGCGTAAAATACGGAAGGTGTCCAGTGTGTTTCGTTATAATTCCGTGCGTGAATGGATAATAACCATTTATCTTTAACTACCGGAGAAGGAATAATAACCGGGTTGTCACGCCACTGCGGTAAACTGGTATTGACTGACTGACCCGCTTTCTCCCATTCAACAGGAACCGGTGGCGGGGGTGAAGAACAGCCGGAAAGTACCAGCGAAAAGAGCAGCATATTGATAACCTTCATCATGCTTTCATCTCCTCAAAAAAAGCGCTGCGGTGCAGTGGCCGGAAATAAATATCATTCATCCGGCGCACATTACCGTCTAAATCAATGCTGACGATAACGTCCAGACTGTCCAGTACCTTGCGTAACATAAAGGTGTACGGGAGTCGGGCACATTGCGGATTTTCATAACAGCGGGTAATAAACCCGTCCACCGCTTCTATTGCCGAACCGGCATGAAGGGAGGTCATGCTGCCTTCATGGCCGGAGCCGGTTATTTTGAGAAAATCCCAGGCTTCACCGCCGCGCACTTCGGTTAATAATATACGGTCGGGATTCATACGGTAATTCCAGCGCAGCAGGCTGGCGGGCGTCACCATTGACCCTTTTTCATCTGCCGATTCCGACGGATAAAAAAGGTGGACGTAGTTTTTATGAAGAAAGAAGGTGATTTCCGGGTTATCTTCGATGGTCGTGATACGCAGGCTGCGGGGAATATAACTAATCAGCATCTTCATATAGGTGGTTTTTCCGGTACTGGTTTCCCCGGCCACCGCGAGGGTTTTGCCGTATTCCACGCACTTCTCCATAAAGCGCGGAATATCTTTTGCGTGATATAAGGCCAGTAATTCCTCATCATGCGTCTGCGTTTTTTCCGTGCCCGTCACCCGGTTATAAAACCCGGCGTCGATATAGTCCTGATGCGGGATTTGTACCTGTGAGGGTTTACGCAGCGTGATGGATACCGTGTCACGCTCGCAGGCAGGAGGCACGATGACCTGACAGCGTTCGCCGGATTCCAGCGTGGCCGACAGCACCGGTTTGATATCTTCGATATTGTCGCCGTGATGCTTCGCCAGACACCGGGCGAAGTTGTAGCAGCCCTCATAATCCAGCGGAACGGCGTGCTGTGCCCAGACGCCGTTAATTTTGGTGAAAAGTTCGCCAGGACGATTGACGGCGATCTCCGTCAGGCCGGAAAGCGCCAGAAAATCACCAAAAAAACGCTGCCTGTAACGATCGAGGGAGATATTTTTAACGGTCATTTTTCATCCTCAGCGCATAGATGCCGGAGAAATCAATATCCTGTCCGGTGATCAGGTTGATGATCTCACCCTGATTTTTGTAGAGGGTCGGCGGGATATTGATGCTGTTTTCCAGCGTGGTGCGTGCCATATCCGCCATCGCCTGGCGGCTGTTTTCGGTGTAGTCTGTATTACGATCTTTCTGACCGGCGCTGTTGGATGCCCATGCGCCAATATCGGGGATCATGCCGACCAGCAACGCGCCCCCGAATCGCTCCCTGAAATGTGAGTCGATCCAGCCATCAACGCCTGCCTCGCCCAGTTCCCCGGCAGCGCGGGTATCGACCAGCGGAATATCAAGATAAGGGGGCTGGCGGGTACGCAGTTTCGTGATGATGAAGAAGGCGCGGCTCTGTCCGTGCATCATCCCGGTTTCCGCACCCGTCTGGTAAATGCCCGTGGCGGTGGTCCCTTTTTCAATCAGCTTCGTATTACCGCTGGCGCTCCAGATATCGCTGGCGAGCGTGCAGCGGATTTTCCCCGCCCGATCCGAAACAAAGCGGTAATCCAGTGAACAGGGAATGGCGGTATTTTCCGGCACGTACAGATCCGGGTTGTAAGGAATACGCCGTACTGCTGACGGGGATTGTTCCGGTGGTAGCGGCGTGGTGTCTGGCTGCTGACTGGAGCCAGGGGATGTCGTCCCTGACTGCTGACTGTCAGAAGCTGCCTGTGTCATCTCCTGCTGCCGGGTCCGGACCGGGTTTCGGGCCGCAGCGGCTGAACTCTCCCGGCGAACCAGAAAACGGGTTTTATCCAGTTCCGGCGGCGTCTCTGCCCCGGTCGTCGTACTGCGCGGGCTGTTGTCCGTTGGTTCCGGTGTACCCGCTTCGGTATTGTGCGTCCCCAGATCGGTTCGCTGTCGGTAATCGCTCCGGTTCGGCTGTGGCGCGGCATCCTGCCGCTTTTCCTCACCGGGCTGCCAGAGCAGATTGCGGTATACCCAGTTACCCGCCCACGCCAGCGCAATCAGCGCAACGGCGGCGAGCGCCAGAAACGCGGTGGCTTTCCCGCGCCTGCGCTTTTTCAGTTTGTTGATAGCGGGTTGTACCGGATCGTTCTCTTCATCGTCCTGCGCGGTGAGAAGCTCTGCTTCCCGCCTGGCACGGGCCTCGCGCTCCAGCGCGGCAATATCGTCATCCGTCTGCGCCGGAGAGGGCCGGGACTCATCAGGTTCAGGATGCGCGTGTTCGTCGTTCATCTGCATGACTCCTCAGTTGTCAGTGGGTTGCAGGTTTTTCCACCCGCTCAACCTGCGGGGAGACGGTGGCACCATCAGCGGCCTGGACTCTGCCGAAACCACGGTTTTCCAGGCCGACCACGGCGTGACCGGAACGCAGGACCAGACGGGGCGTGACCTCCTGAATCACCAGTACGGTGAAGTTGCCTTTTCTGCGGATACTGCTGTTAACCACATGCTCCTGGCCGTTCAGCGCTTTCGTCACGGAGGGAATAGATTTGGCCGGAGAGAAACCCACGAACGTAAAGCGGCCATCGTCATACGCAAAATCTGGGACAATCCGGGCGCTGTCGCGCCCCGGATAGCTGAGGTAGTCCCAGTTGCGCGGCGTCTGCGCGGCATTCAGGGCCTGCTGAATGTCGGCCTGCTGCTGTTTTTTCTCACGCTCCAGTGCGCTGGCCGCTGCCTCACGGCTGGCCTTCTCCTGCGCTTCTCCCGGATAGCGGTAACTCACCTGAAAGGCGGGCTGCTGCGGGGATTTATCATCGATGACGTTCAGCTCGACGTTGTACAGCCGCCGGGTGGTGACGACCAGCAGGTTGGTGTGCCAGTCCCGGCTGTTGGGCGGGATGACCACCTGAGTGGTGTTACCGTCAGCGCCGGGCGCGCCCTGAACCAGCGCCACCGGGCGGATATTGACCCGGTTGGCGTCCGGCGTGGCTTCCCACGCCTCCTCAAAACCGGGTCTGGCGCTGATAACCGCCTCGTTTCTGTCAAAGACCAGCGTGGTCATGAAGCCGGGTCGGGTATTGACGACGGTGACGTTCAGCGGGTTATAAACCACCTGCTGAACACGGGCATCGTAGCGGCTCGCCTGCGGGATGGCCGCGCACCATGCCGTGCCGCACATCATCAGCGCCAGCGGGATAAGAGTGATGCTTTTCATTATTCGCCTCCCCGGATTTCACGGTCTGCCTGCCAGCTGGTCACGGTAAACCCGAACGGGTTTACCTCCCGCTCCGTATCGCTCATCTCCCTGCCGGGGTCGGAGTGGAACGTCAGGCGGACATCCCAGTATTCGGTACGGATGCTGTTGTCCGCGAGGCGGCGAATGGTCTTTTTGTAACGCAGGGTTGCGACGTTATCGGGGTCAGTGCCATCAGTGAGCTGGTTTGACAGGATGTCGATTCGCACGGTATGCGCCCCGTTCTGGTACACCTTGTCCGGGGCGTCTTTACCGGCATAAAGCGCCAGATAGTCATCGTTGACCTGCGGGCTGTTGTAAATCTGTACCGTGGTGTAATCGTCCTGGAGGGAGGGATAGACATACCGCTCACGCAGTCTGACGTAACTGGCGGTCATCGCTTTCTGATAAGCGGCTTCCGCCGTCAGGTGGGTTTTTGACGCACGGGTGACGTGCTCCACCCGCCCGGTATGATTATCCACGGTGTACAGTTCCACGACCGTCTGTTTCAGGGGCAGCATCAGCACCACGGCTATGAGCGCCAGCACGGCAGTGAGCAGGCCCGCGCCGCCCACCATAAACCCGGCTTTTGTGGCGCGTTTGTCCCGTTCAATCATCTGCTGCTCAAAGGTGCGGGAATCCGCAACGAGGGTCTGTTCACTCATGACTGTTTAACTCCGCCATAATCTGAGGGGTGTTCACGGGGACGCCCTGACCGCCAAAGGCAGGAGGACGGGGAGACTGCACGCAGCTGGAAAGCGCGCACAGCAAAGCCAGCGCAATCAAGCGTTTCATGGGGTATTTCCTCAGTGAGATCAGTGGAATGAAAACAGGGCTATGTTTTCACCGGAGGATTAACGGGGATATTTCGGCCAGGGATGGCCGGTTTAACGATGGAATTTCTGAATGGCGGCTTCTCTTGATTGCGCCAGTCGCCGGGCTTCGTTGCGGGCGATCATCTGCTCAATCGCGTATTGACGCGCTTTTGCCGCGCTGTATCCCGGACCGCTGCCGGGTTTGCCCGTGCTGCCATCTCTCCAGCCCTGAATGTTGTCCTGAATGGCGCGGGTGGTCTGCTTCCCGGCGCCTGTTGCCAGTTTCCCGGCACCATACGCCGCCGCGCCAATACCCACCGCCGCCAGTCCCTGCATGGACACGGTTGCACTGGCCCCGGCCAGGGAGGCGGCAAGTTTTGCGGAGAGATAAACCAGTATTGCGGCGCAGATACCGGCCAGACAGACCTGTGCGCCTAACTCCACAATGTTGGCGTTTGCAGCTCCGGCCAGTGATTGTGTTAATATTTTGGTCATAAAATTGATAACCATGCGTAATGATAAAGCTGAAAACAAAATCGTTAATATTGCCGCAAATATATTTTGCAGCCAGTTATTAAACATAGGTCGTAAAAATCCATATATCAGACAGAATATGAATATGGGAGCGGTGATACTCAGCAGTAAAATCATTATCTCCGCGATCATTGAGACAAAGGCCGTGACGAGCATTAAAACAAACACGCCAAGCCAGACATAAAACTGAGCGGTCATGCCCTCATCTTTTATATAGGTTGAATTATCCATATCATGCAGTGTTTTTCCGAGCACCTTCGCTTTATCCCATAGCGTATCTAACATCTGCCATATATTATCGCCGCCAGAAAATCCCTCCTTTAAGCCATTGATGGCGTCGATAACGCTGTCAAGATAACCGCTGACGTTTGCCACAAAGGACAGGATGATCGCCATCCTCATGAGGTCCCACATGATATCTTCCACCGGCGTGGACAGCTTACCCGCCAGGGTCTGATATCCACGCCACAGGATATAGAGGGTGGCTGACGTTGTCGCCAGCCCCATAACCATTGCAGAATGTTCCATCATCAGGCCACTGGTGGTTTGTGTTATTCCACCAATTAGCTGCTTCTCTATAAATTCAAATGTACCGAGATCAGCCATAGTGAACCTCTCTACTCATGGAATTTAAGTGCAGGAGCATTGAGTTGCTGGATCTGATAATGGGCTTCGTTAGCATTTTTGCAGTTTTCAGAAGCACTGCCGTTTTTCTGGCATTTTTCATAAACCGCTTTTAATTCATCAGGATGATCACGATACCATTGTGTCGTTTTGGTTTCCTCATCACATCCGGAAATCATTGCAATAAATGAAAGGGTTAAGATAACGATGATTTTATTCATTTTCTTTCCATTCCTTATTTATTCATGAAATTTCAACGTGGGAGCGTCTAATTGCTGCTGGTTCCATTGTTTAACGCGCTCATCTTCCAGCACTTTTTCTCGCTTTTCTGCCGCCTTTACACTCATTTCCCACTGGTCCGTGAGTGTGTTCAGCATCACTGATTTTAGCTGAATGCTGTTCGCCAGATCCTGAGATTCTTTCGAATCTTTCGCCAGTGCGATCCGATTTGACAGGCTCTTGATTTCCCCCAGCGTCTGGCTCACCTGCTCCTGGATTTCGTCAGTCTGCTCAAACTGGATCGCTTTATTGATGACCAGTTGTTTACAGGTATCGGCATAGCTTCCTGACTGTTCCGCGTTGCAGGTGTCGAAAATCCGGTACTTCGCGTACAGCGTATCGAACTGCCCCGGGGGGCCGCCGGAGAGTAACAGATCGTTGAGCGCCTGCCCCGGTTTACGCAGCGTTTCCAGATCCGATTTCAGACTCTTCGCCTGATCCACAAAATCAGCAATATCCCGGACGCCGGTGGTTGTCGCCAACTGGTCTTTATACGCTTGGATCTGGCTCTGATAATGCTGCGCGGTCTGCATCCAGCGCTGCGCTTCTTTCAGCCATTCGAGCTCACGCAGCGGGTCAGCATCAATAAGGACAGGAATACCGGCGTGTGCCAGCGGGCTGACCATCACGCACGCGAAAATCAGGGCATGAAAACGTTTTTTCATAATGGTTCTCCTGTGGGTTATCAGAGTGCCTGAGCCAGGTAGGAGTCCAGCCATTCATGGGGCTGCATCCCTTCCTGGTAAATTGAATCGAAGATTTCGAGGTTGTCGGCGCTGCCGCTCATGACCCGGGTGTATCTGCCGATACCGGAGAGGTCGAGCGTCACGCGTGCGGCAAAACGCTTTGTGTCGCCACGCCTGAACTGATTTTTCACTACCACATACTGGCGGGCCTGCGGATCCAGACTTTTCACCACATCGAACACTTCCGGTTCAAACTTCATCCCGTCAACATAGTGCGCCCTGTCGGCGCCGGGGTTGGCTGCCAGGATCTGCGTTCCGCACTGCTCAATCACGGCGGGCGCAATTTCATCACTGATGATCTCCGCCGGTGACTGGGTGCCCACCACCAGCATCCCGTTCAGCTTACGGATGGTTTTCAGGCGGTTATAGGCGAAATCTTTAAATACCGGGTCCCGAAGCCACTTCCAGAACTCGTCCATAAAGATGACCAGTCGTCGTCCGTCGAGCAGCGTGGTGATACGGTACAGCAGATAAAAGGAGATCGGCGCACAGACGTTCGCCTCGTCCAGAAACGCCGTGCCGTCAATGCCAAAGTTATCGCAGTGGCTGATATCGAAGGTGTCTGATGCGTTATCAAACACCCAGCCGAACTCGCCGCCCTGCGCCCACTGCGACAGGCGAATGCTCAGGCCGTTCTCCTGGGCTTCTTTAGTGGCAGGTTCAGGAAGATTCTCCAGCAGGCGCGTAATACCACAGACACGGTATTGCGGCTCATTGCTCATCACGGCGTTAACGGCGTCGTTCAGGCGACGCTCATCACGGGGCGTGATGGTCGCGCCGTTACGCGTGCACAGTAGTTTCATCAACTGACTGATGAAACTGCTATTGCGTTTCGTGGGTGACAGCGAAAACGGGTTCCACCCCGTGGGTTCACCGCTGATAACCCGGTAGTAACGGCCCCCCAGCGCCCGGATATTCATTTCCGCGCCCCGGTCCTTGTCCAGATAAACGGTGGTCAGCCGCTTCGTTTTCGCATCGGGCGAAAAACTGTCCGCGCGACCATATTTCTGCTGCATGTTTTCAAGGAAGGTCATCAGCATGGTTTTCCCCGAACCGTTGGTGCCGAGAATGCAGGTGCTGGCCGGGTTCTTCTCATTGAACTCGTCCTTGTCGGCGAGCGTGTTATGCAGGTTCAGGTAGTAGCCATCCCCTGACGGGGTGCGCAGCAAGGCCATTGCATCTCCCCAGGGGGCGTTATCGCGCTTGCCGGGGTAGAAATTATGCAGCGCGGCCAGCTCCACAAAGTTCTGGCTGCTCAGTTCGCCCAGGCGTGGCCGCAGATGATAGTTGCCGGGCAGTTGCGCCATATACGCCGCTGACAGTGAAAGCGCTGCCGGAACCGGAGTGATGCCGAGATTGTTCAGGGCATTGCTGATTTCGCTGGTATCTGCCACCAGATTGTCCAGTGAGCGGGAAAACACTATGAGGGAGAAATGGTGTCTGCCAAAGGCGATTTTCCCCGATGTCAGCAGGTCAAGCGCCACATCCAGATCCAGCCGCTGGGAAACCGCATCATCATCGGCACTCATTAACAGACGGCGGGTGCGTTTGATGGCCTTACGGGCTTCTTCGCGTGACATGCAGGTATACGTCTGCGTGATCATATAGTCGCAGGGGGCATACAGCAGGGAGTCCATCATCCCTGTCGCTGTCTCTTCCGGGAACTCCTTGATTTCCAGCCCCCGGAAATAGTGCGTACCACTGGCATGGTTTATCTGTCCGGACTCGCCGGAAAAGAACAGCGCCGCCGACCCCATCATCGAATAGGCCGGAGCGCGAGTGACGCGCACCCTGCGCCACTGTCGCGTCAGCAGATACTCATAGAACGCCAGCTGGGAGGAGAACACCACGTGATCTTCGATAAACGTGCCAAGAGGGCGGGCACCGTAACGCGACAGTGCGGTATCGAGCGAGCCTTTAATTTCCAGCATTTCCCGCAGTGCACCATCAAGCTCTTTCAGTTTCTGACCGTCTTTCATACGCCTGCGCCCGGCCTTTTCCAGACGGACAAACGGGCGGTAGCAGACCGTCAGGAATAGGCGGTTACGGCGAAACGGGGCTGCCTCAAGCGAGGCGTAGTAGCGTTCGCTTATCTCATCGGCATAAGGGTTGCCCGATTGTTTGTGTAGTGAATCGGTAAACGGCTCACGTGAGTTATGGATATAAAAGGTGACGGGCATCCCCTCGAATGCGCGGATGAGTCCGTGCAGCTGGTTTTTACCGACCCGAAGCGTCTCCTCTGATTCGCAGTCAAACGGGGTCCCCGTCAGTTCCCAGGTACAGTAGAGGTCACTATTGGGGGAACGGACAACATGCGGGTGAATATGCGATGAATACGGAAGGTACTTTCTGAGTGTGGCACACTGATTCAGTTTCATAGCATTGAGAAACTCCGTGATATCAACAGCCTCATGCTCAACGGGCATAAATACTGTTGCGCCAAACAGACGGTTTGCTGTCGGTTTTCCTCTTGCCCTGAGCCAGACGGCAATCAGGCTGAACCGCAGGGGGTCATTCCGGGTAAGTGACTTCATCACCAGAAATTCAACCGGGAGCAGGGCAAGGAAAGCGACGGAAGTCCAGACAGCGACGATGACGGTGACGCCAGAGACACCCAGCAGGGGCACCATCGGCACCCCCCACAGTGCCGCCGGGCGTTTCATGGCCTTAAGCAGCTTTGCCATAGGTGACCTCTCAGCTCATCAGCAGCGCGCCGATCTCACTGCCCCCGCCAATCAGAATGCCGCCGATGATGATATAGCCGCACTGGGACAGGCTTTCGCCTTTCCAGAGCGTCTTGTAGCCAATCCAGATCACGGCCACGGTGATGGTGATGGCCGCCAGACCATGCAGGCCAGTGGAGACTTTCTCCATCACGGTATTTGCGCGCTGAAAACCGTCGGCCAGTGCCGGAATGGCAGAAAAAGCCGTCAGTACACCGGCACATACGGTGCTGGTCGTCACCTTTAGCTTGCGGAAACGTGTCATTATTCTTCCTCCTCACGGGTTGACAGGGAGAGACTCCGGCGCACTAATGGCGCGGAGAGCGGTGCGATGGCGATGTTGTCCTGACGGAGTTTTGCGGGGACGCCACGGACGATGGTCCCCGGCCATATCACGCGGGGGCGGGATGGCCTATCAGAAGCGATGGCTTCCTGGGGGGCAGCAGTTGTGGATTTATCCTCGCGGGTGCCGGGTACGGCATAGCGGGAGAATGCCGGAGCGTAACCTGTCCGCTGCACATAGCTGGTCCCGGAAAAAGCCGCTTCCGGCTGTAGCCCGGTACGGAAATTGCCGGAGTAATAACAGCTCAGTGCCCTGTTCAGGGTGCCGCCGCGCCGGTAACAGTCGCTGAGGATGCGTTCAAAAACAGACAGGTTGGTGCAGGGGTTAAGCAGGTCAGTGGCCGTCACACCGTAGTGACGGAAATTGGTGCTGGTGATTTGCATCAGTCCCACAGAGTAACGCCGGTCCTGTACGGCAAGATGGTGGATAATGCGCTCAGCATCGGCCCAACTTGCGGGCTGATGGGAGATAACAGGGTTGTCACCGGAGGTTCTTCTGGCCTTCGGGACTATCTCGGCGATGGCATAAGGATTAAAACCGGATTCCACCCGTGCCACGTCGAACGCGGTGGACGGATGAATGCTGGCGGCACACTGCATGGCCGCCGCCAGAAAGGCAGTGGTGGAAAGCATGATGGCCTCGGGATTACGGGCAGCGTGCACAGTCTGCGGACCCTGCACGCTGTGGAATAATAAAGAAGGGTTAAAGTGCCGTCTCTGTGGGCTCCGCACTCTGTGGCGGATTGTTATCCTCCCGGGGTTCAAGCAGGACCAGTTTGCCGCAAACCGCAATACCGGGTGTCAGGACAATATTCAGGCCGGGCTTGCCATTATGGGCAAATGCCACACCAACCCTTGTCCAGTATGTGTTTTTTTCGCCCTGGATATCGGGCGGACTTTCCTGGGTGACAAATACGTGGTAGATGGGTTTTCTCATGATGTCCCCTTTAATTAAATGGTGGAAAATGATATTTTTCGGTCACATCCCGATTCTGCATTCCGGTTTTAACGGGTCAGCGAGAACATTCAGCGGCACCCTGAATTGAGGTCATGTGACAGCCCGTTCCATATTGTTAAAGAGCAATACCCGGCCCGGACGAATTAACGTCCATCAGGTACACCATCGACTCATGGCGTGTTCAGAGTGCAATCTCAGACAGGGAATAAAAATGGGAAAATCAAAATGGTGAAGAGAGAGAAAATAAAAAAGGATGTTCGCCAGGACGCATGTTTATTTATCGGAAAATATAAAGACGTGCAGAGAACATAATTTCTCCACACGCCTTTCTGATTATTTTCAGCGACTGCGGCTTTCCAGGAGAGTCTGGCATTCCATGCAGGTTGTCACTCCAGGCAGTGTCTGACGCCGCACCTCCGGAATGGGCTTACCACAGAAACGGCAGTGGGATAGTGAGGGCGTTGCAGCCGGTCTGAAACGGTTCTGTTCAATCATCTTTTCGAGCTGCTGCTCATTAAATTCCTGATCGCGGTCGATCTCATCCGGCATTGTGAGCCCTCCTGTCGGCGGCTTCCTGTTCGCAAAGTGCAATACGCTTCCAGACCATGGTGAGTGACAGGCCTTTGGCGTCCGGCAACAGCGTTTCCGTCACCTGTATCATGGCGGCCAGCGCGTCGGAGGATTCAAGGTTATTCACCCGACATTGTTGCCATTGCTGCCAGATAGCTGCATCGATATCTTCATCTGGTTCTGGTGTCCGGCCATAAGGCACGCTGACACCCAGCAACCGACGGCGAAGACAGGTTTCGTTGGAGGTGAGACCAAAATACTGGTTGAGCAACGCGATTGAACCACCCAGTCGGATCGCCCGGTTAATCAGCTGCTGGTGCCGGACATCCTGACGGGCCAGCGCCATCAGATGGCGCAAAACATCATGGCGAACGCTGATTGCAATAAACGGCGCTGACGACCGGCTGACAATAAACAGCTCATCAAGCGATAGCTGATTAAGCGCGTCCATTTCGTCGAAAGTGAATCCCAGCGCTTCACAGTGGCGAAGGTTTCCCTCTTTCAGGGCATTCAGTGCGTCGGTTAATACGGCGTAATTCAATGATGGGATCATTCTGTCATTTCCCCACACTGTTTTCTAAAACGGATAAATAGAGAAGGATTGAGCTAATATGAGATGAAAAAAAACGGTAATTGCTTTTCACTTCCACTCTTCCCCCCGAGATGTTTTCAGCGATTAGCTAATTTAAGGTCGATCCACTCATCTATTTCGGATTCGAGCCAGGCTACGCTGGCGGGGCCAATCTTTATCGACTGTGGAAAGGTGCCGTTTTTCATATACAGGTAGACCTGGGAGCGTTTCAGACCCGTTTTTTCTTCAACCTGTTTCAGGCGTAATAACTGATGAGATGTCATAACTTCCTCCAGTACAGAAATGGGATATTCCCGAGGAATAAAAAACACACAGGAGGGTTAGGAGGGAAGCATATAAGTCCGTATTACGGGTTCTGGAATCCTTAATACGGATTTTTAGGGTGGTATCAAATTATTTAGATGCCGATAGGGATGAGGGTGAACCGCGTTCAAGTGCAGTTTTCAATGTATCGCCACTCAGGTGATCAGGAAGGCCGTCAGCGGATGCCCATTGTTCGAAAATAGATACTAGCTTATAAGGTTGCTTGATCAATGGACTGATGGTCTCGTTATGTTTACAGGCAAGCCAGAACATACGAGATAAAGGCGTGGAAATTCGAGTTGAAGATAATGATTGTGTTTTTTTTTATAGATATATCTATGAGTTTATCTAGCTCATCACATCGGATTACAAAGCAAGCATCCCTAGGTAAATCATGGATGGGGAAAAAGTCTTTGCAAGAATACTCATCCATGTTTTTAAATTTAATTTCATTATAAATGTCTGATGAAATATGATCAGGGAGTTTTATTATTTGTTTTTTTATTCTGTCCTGCCATGTAATTTTTTCAAATACCTGAAAAATCCCTTCGGAAAGAGACAGTGAAATTCCGTGGTTAGAATATCTCGCACCGATAATAGGTGGGGTGATTTTTAATGTGTCCGCCAGTAACTTTTGCACTATTATATATTCATGTCCAGACAATATAGTGTCAATAATTAATTTTGATGGAGAGAAATATTCACCGTCTGTACTAAAAATCAAATTCCCGCCTTCTAAAAAGCTTCGCTTATCCAGCATGCAGAGGCGTGTGACAAGCCGATTCTCAACCGGTTTTAACTTTACTTTATAGCCCGCCGTACGAATTCTCCTCAATGCTATTGGTGACTGAAAATATATTGACAAACAGATTGTCCCATGTAGCGCATGTCGAAATATGTCACTGGCTGTTATTTTTATATTTTCAAATCGGTTTGCGATTTTGACGGCCTCTTTTATTGTCATCCAATCAGGGAGTATGTTTTTTGAATTTAATCGGAATTGATTTGCTGACATAATGCATCTCCTTCTTAGAAATGATAGTTATTGCGGGTGTTTTTATATTCTGGCGGTTTGAATGTGTTCTCATAATAACTGGTGACTATATTGCGATGATGAGGTGATTATAATAAATCGTGACGCTATATATTAAGATAATAGTAATTATTGTGTTGATTTGTTAATTTTTGCGCGGAAGATATATAATATTTTCATTGCATAATATTGGCTTTTAACTTTATGAAATATGTGTGAGAAACTTTCGAACAACAAATGGATACTACATGGCTTTATTTTGTATTATTTATTTGAAGGATGAATTTATGTAAATGATAGCATCGATCATTAATGGTGCTGGTTATTTAAAATGACCAGCACCAAATTAATTAATGCTCATGCCGTACAAAGGGTTTGATAATGATAAAATTGAATATTCAAAGATGAATGTTCGTAATGAAAACGTAATAACGTGACTTTATATTTTTTCTTCAAGCCAGGAATCATGTAACCATTTTTCAGTTTGGCGATGACCCGGGAATGATATCCACACAACATCTCTTTCGAAAATTATTACCTTTCTTGACGAGCCAATTATTGTCCACATCCAGCGCCCATCAGATGTGTTTTGCATTTTTACTTTTATTCCTGTGATAACCAGAGTCTCTTTCTTTTCATCTTGCATCATAGTAAATGATTCCTGATGAAGTTTTATCCAGTGTATTTTTAAAACTGGAACAAGATCTTTGGCAAATCTTGAAATAAAATCCATAGCTATTTCTTTAGCTTCATCTTTTGACGGCAAATCTCCCTTTGCTAGGCTGGGATCCATACGCGAGAACCCTTTCAGAAGCCCGTCACCGGTGGTTAGCATGCTAAAATGTTCGCTTCCCAGAAGCGTAGTTGTGCTAGTGAGAGGTTGGTAGCGGATGAGTTCAGCAAGCTCTCCGTCAATCGCAACAGTCTTACGGTCAACTTCTTGATACCCATCTGGCATAAATTCCATGGTGATGTTATATTCTATTATATTGTTTGACTCTTCTGTGAAAGTAATAGCAGACATAATTCCTCCGCTTTTTAAGGGGTATAAAGTTTAAATGGTTAGAATATTATTAACGACAATTTAAATTCTTTCGATCAGTACTGCGATTCCCTGACCCACACCAACACACATGGCACACAAGGCATAACGTCCACGAGTTCTTAAAAGTTGGTAATAAGCGGTCGCTACAAGTCTTACCCCACTTGCCCCGAGCGGATGACCCAGCGAAATAGCCCCTCCATTAGGGTTAACATTTTCAGCGTCATCCGGAAGTCCTAATTTTCGTAAAACAGCCAGTGCCTGTGCAGCAAAGGCTTCATTCAATTCGATTACATCTATATCATTGAGCGTGAGTTTAACTTGCCTTAAAAGTTTGTGTATTGCTTCTACCGGACCTATACCCATAACCCGAGGCGCAACTCCGGCTACCGCTGCAGCCAAGATCCGAGCTTGTGGTTTAAGCCCGTGGCGTTTTGCTGCTTTCTCATTTGCCAGTAAGATAGCTCCTGCTCCATCGTTTATTCCTGATGAGTTGCCTGCTGTAATACTTCCTGTTGGCGAAGTGACAGAGCGGAGTCTCGCAAGTTTTTCAAGTGAGGTTTCTCTTGGATGTTCATCCCTGTCAAAAATGATCTCCTGGGCTCCGTTACTGTGTGGAATATTGACTGGGATAAGCTCATCAATAAAATGCCCCTCTGAATAGCCAGTTGCTACTCGGATTTGGCTACGTAACGCAAAGGAATCTTGATCTTCCCGTGAAATACCATATTCAGTTGCCAGCGTTTCTGCTGTTTCCGGCATAGTGTCTACCCCATAAATCTCACGCATTCTTGGATTGATGAAACGCCACCCCATAGTTGTATCTTCAAAATGTATTGTTCGGGAAAATGCTGTTTCGGCTTTCCCCATTACAAAGGGGGCTCGGGACATATTTTCCACCCCTCCAGCTATGATTAAGTCGGCTTCCTCGGCCTTGATCGCTCTGGCCGCGTAGGCAATAGCATCTAAACTTGAACCGCAGAGGCGATTAATCGTTGTTGCGGGGACTTTATAGGGGAGTCCCGCTAAAAGCATTGCCATTCGCGCGACATTACGGTTATCTTCACCCGCTTGATTAGCACACCCAAGTAGAACATCGTTCAACTCAGACCAGTCAACTGATCCTACCCACGTAATGTGGACACAGCCCTAAGCGAGGTTTTCGTTTTCAAACTGTTCCGGGCTGAGACCGCCACAGGCACTGTGACGACGCCACCGATTGTAATCACACTCGATATAATTAAACGTAAGCGTGCAGCGAGAACCGTATTGACGGGGATGTGTTATTCATTTGGCAATGCTACGCGCCAGGGGAGCAGTTCGCTGACCCGGTTTATCGGCCAGTCAGCTATAACATCAAGCACATGGCGAAGGTAGCTTTCTGGCTCCACTCCGTTCAGTTTGCATGTCCCGATCAGGCTGTACAGCAGCGCTCCCCGCTCTCCTCCATGATCCGAACCGAAGAACAGGTAGTTTTTGCGGCCCAGGCTGACCATCCGTAGCGCATTCTCAGCTATGTTGTTATCTGCCTCGGCCCAGCCGTCGTCAGTATAGTAAGCCAGCGCCGGCCACTGGTTCAGTACGTACGTGAACGCTTTCGCCAGTTCTGAGTGTCGCGACAGCGTTTTCACCTTTTCACGCAGCCAGCTTTCCAGGGATTTCAGCCGCGGTTTAGCTTTTTGCTGACGTTCTGCAAGGCGTCGCTTC
>NZ_ALNJ01000069.1:0-12344 GCF_000293135.1 Klebsiella sp. OBRC7
GTATTCGGTGGAGCGGTAGTTCAGTCGGTTAGAATACCTGCCTGTCACGCAGGGGGTCGCGGGTTCGAGTCCCGTCCGTTCCGCCACTTATTAAAAAATTAAGCCTGCTGATTAAGCAGGCTTAATGATAAGAAACTTTAGGGGCGTAGCTCAGTTGGTAGAGCACCGGTCTCCAAAACCGGGTGTCGCGAGTTCGAGTCTCTCCGCCCCTGCCATATATAATCCTTTGCTCAGGCAAAGGATTTTTTTTGCTTTAAATTTCCCGCCAATCGTCCTCCATCCCTGGAGGGGTGCGTTTATCCCAATATATTGTGCTTCAGGATCTCCCGAATCTGCGCTTGTTTATCGCTGTTTTGTAGCCAAATCGCATAGAGAGGCCTTGAAAGCGTCGCACTGTCGGTCACCGTATGCAGATTATTTTTCCCCTGTGCCCAGAGCACGGGCAACCATGTACAGCCCTTAAGCGCGCTGAGCTGCTGGTAGGCTAATTCGGCAGAACTGGTGGTCAGCAGAGGAATATCATCATTTCCGATCAATCCCGCTTCGTTTTGTTGGAAATCGGGCCCCCATTCCAGGCGTAAATAATTCAATTCATTTGTGTATTTAGCCGGAGAGGCGCAATAAAGCGCCAGGGTAAAATTACCCAGCAACTGACTGCTTAGTTCATCCATCTTCGGCGATTCTGTCGTGATCAAGAGATCAAGCTGACGTTCGTGCAGCTGTTTGACCAGCGATTGCCGCTGCGCAATCCGCGCCTCAAACTGCAGGTTATAGGGCTCTGTATAGAGCTTTCCCAGCCATCCATTAAGCAGGCATTCCCACAGAGAAGCGCTGGCTCCGATCGAAAATTCATTATGGCGGGAAGCATTCGCGACCTCCTTGCGCGCAGCTTGCCAGGTATTCATCAGGGTTTCGGCGTAGGGCAGCAGTTTCTCTCCGGCTGAGGTCAGACGGATATTATTACGATGACGGGTAAAAAGATTTACCCCCAGCTGGTTCTCCAGTTGACGAATACGAAAGCTAACTGCTGACTGCGTCAGATAAAGCGCCTCTGCGGCTCGGCCAAAGTGGCGAGTTCTGCTCACCTCAAGGAAAGTCTTGAGCAATTCCGTATCCACACTCTTCTCCGCAAAATTATTTGTCGTGATGATTTAAATGTTTTGTTTGACGCTCTGTCAAGCGTAACTAATACTCCGCGCCATAATTAGCTCGGCCAAAGAATCAGGAGCGTGTAGGATGGCGGAAAGCTTTACGACAACTAATCGTTTTTTCGACAATAAAAATTATCCGCGCGGGTTTTCCCGTCATGGAGATTTCACCATCAAAGAGGCGCAACTGCTGGAACGTCATGGTTATGCCTTTAATGAACTCGAACTAGGTAAACGCGAGCCTGTCACCGACGATGAAAAACAGTTTGTTTCGGTATGCCGTGGTGAACGTGAGCCCGCAACGGAAGCAGAACGCGTCTGGATTAAGTACATGGCGCGCATTAAGCGTCCGAAGCGTTTCCATACCCTGTCCGGCGGCAAGCCGCAGGTGGAAGGTACGGAAGATTACACAGAAAGCGATGATTAAGAAAAAGGGCGTAAGCCCTTTTTTTACGCCATCATTTTTTGTAGATGGCTCAGCATTCTGTCTATTGCCCGGTAGCCGAGAGCCTCCTGCAAATGATGGCGTTCGATGCGTTCGACTGCCTCAATATCGGCAATAGTTCGGGACACTTTAATCAGGCGCTGCCAGGCGCGGATTGAAAGCCCGAGCTGTATTAGCGTCTGCTCCAGCCAGACAGCGTCATCTTTATGAAGCCGGCAGCAGATTTTCATCTCATCATTTCCCAAATGCGCGTTAAGTTTTTTCTGCCGCGATAGCTGCCTTTCGCGTGCGGCCAGAACACGTTGGCGTACGCAGGCGCTACTTTCCTCTTCGTTTGTTCCCTGGCTGAGCACCCCCGGTGGCGGAAGCGGGATCTCCAGGGAGAGATCGAATCGGTCAAGAAACGGGCCGGATAAACGACCCAGGTAGCGTAGCGTCTGTTCCGGTGAAGCGCGATTATGCTGGCCCTGATAGTGCCCTGTCGGGCTGGGATTCATCGCTGCAATAAGCTGGAAACGAGCTGGATAATCGATTTTGGCGCGCGTGCGTGAGATATGGATAACCCCTGACTCAATGGGTTCGCGTAACGCATCCAGCACCCTGCGTTCGAATTCAGGCAGCTCATCCAGGAACAGGACTCCGTTATGGGCAAGGGAGATCTCTCCCGGTGCCGGAATTGAGCCTCCGCCCACCATGGCCGCCAGGGAGGCGCTATGATGCGGGGCACGAAAGGGCCTGCGGCGCCAATTTTTCATAGCATGCCTGGAATCGACCAGGCTAAGTATTGCCGCGCTTTCCAGCGCTTCCTGATTACTCAGCGGCGGCAGTAGTCCCGGTAATCGACTGGCGAGCATCGTTTTTCCTGTGCCGGGCGGGCCTATCATCAGCAGGTTGTGACCACCTGCAGCGATGATTTCCAGCGCTCGTTTCCCCTGCCGCTGGCCAATAACATCACGCAGATCAACCGATGTTTCATCCGAATATTCTCCTTCTGGAAGGGGGTTAGCCAGGGTATGTCGACCTTCTAGAAAAGCGCAGACTTCCTGGAGATCGGTGGCGATAAGGCAGTCACTGCCGCCGATTAACCCCACCTCTGGAGAATTCTCATTAGAGACAACAATCCTCCGCCCCGCTTTTATGGCCTCCATGGCGCTGGATATGGCACCAGGAACGCCACGCAGAGCGCCTGTAAGCGCCAGCTCGCCGACAAACTCATATTGATTTAGCCTGGGAGCCTTTAGCTGCTCTGAGGCCACCAGAAGCGCGAGAGCGATAGGTAAATCATATCTTCCCCCTTCTTTTGGCAGATCGGCCGGGGCCAGATTGATGGTGATTTTTTTCGCCGGATAAGCGTAACCGCTGTTGATAATCGCACTACGTACCCGGTCACGCGCTTCTCTAACCGTTGTTTCAGGCAGTCCTACCATTGTCAGGCCTGGGAGCCCGTTGCTGATATGAACTTCAACCGTGATAAGCGGGGCACCGATCCCGAGAGCGGCGCGGGTGTAAACAATGGCGAGTGACATAACACCTCCTGAGAACCGGGATTATGTCGGGGATTTGCTGTTGAGTAATTCGGCATTATTAAATTATGCATGCTTGCTCCCAGCCAATTTTCCGGCAATTTCCGCTTTGCACTGGTGTTGGATGCTGGCTCGTAAAATGCTGCCATCAGGCAACAAGATGAGAAAGTGCTGTGGAGTACGCCACAAAATGAAATATTTTCATTTCATATTTTTCCTATTAAAAACAATTGTTTTTTCTTAAATGGTTAGCAAGGTAAGAAATGAGGTCATAAAAAAATCTTGTGTTTAACACGAAGTCTGTGGTACCTCTTTAGGTATTCCTTCGAACATGAAGCCAGAAAGAACATAAAATGACAGCCCTTCTACGAGTGATTAGCCTGGTCGTGATTAGCGTGGTGGTGATTATTATCCCACCGTGCGGGGCTGCACTTGGACGAGGAAAGGCTTAAAAAACAAGCCTTAACGAACTAAGACCCCCGCACCGAAAGGTCCGGGGGTTTTTTTATAACTTAAAAACAGAAAAGAGGAGCAGACGATGGCTGGCAGCATAAAATTCTGTTTCTCTCGATCTACGACGGGGAAGTAACTATGAATGGGGCGCGGTGGGTAGTACATGCTTTGCGAGCACAGGGAGTCGATACCGTTTTTGGCTATCCGGGTGGAGCAATTATGCCGGTTTACGATGCATTGTATGACGGCGGCGTGGAACACCTACTGTGTCGGCATGAACAGGGCGCGGCTATGGCGGCTATCGGCTATGCCAGGGCTACCGGCAAAACCGGGGTGTGTATCGCCACTTCGGGTCCTGGCGCAACCAACCTGATCACCGGTCTCGCCGACGCGCTGCTTGATTCCGTTCCCGTTGTTGCTATCACCGGCCAGGTTGCTGCCCCGTTCATTGGCACCGACGCATTCCAGGAAGTTGATGTCCTCGGTTTATCGCTGGCATGCACCAAGCACAGTTTCCTGGTGCAGTCGCTGGAAGAACTGCCGCGCATCATTGCCGAAGCTTTCCACGTAGCAAACTCCGGGCGTCCCGGTCCCGTGCTGGTCGATATCCCAAAGGATATCCAGCTGGCTCAGGGCGATCTCGATCCGCATTTTTCCATGGTAGCCGACGACGTTGATTTTCCATATGCGGATATCGAATACGCTTTGCAGATGCTGACCCAGTCGCAGAAGCCGATGTTATACGTTGGCGGTGGCGTGGGGATGGCGCAGGCGGTACCGGCGCTGCGCGAATTTCTTGCCGTTACGCAAATGCCCGTGACGTCTACCCTGAAAGGGCTGGGTGCGGTAGCGGCGGATTATCCCTACTATCTGGGCATGCTGGGGATGCACGGTACTAAAGCGGCCAACCTTGCAGTACAGGAATGTGACCTGCTGATCGCGGTAGGCGCCCGGTTTGACGATCGCGTCACCGGCAAGCTGAATACGTTTGCCCCGCACGCCAAAGTCATCCATATGGATATCGATCCGGCTGAACTGAACAAGCTCCGTCAGGCACATATCGGCCTGACCGGCGATTTGAATGTGTTGCTGCCCGCGCTCCAGCAGCCGCTGTCTATCGACGCCTGGCGCCAACGTAATGCACAGCTGCGCGCCGAGCATGCCTGGCGTTACGACCATCCGGGAGACGCTATCTATGCCCCGCTGCTGCTGAAGCAGCTTTCCGATCGCAAACCCGCGGACTGCGTCGTGACAACCGATGTGGGCCAGCATCAGATGTGGTCAGCGCAGCATATGACCTATACGCGCCCGGAGAATTTTATCACTTCCAGCGGATTAGGCACTATGGGTTTCGGCTTGCCCGCAGCGGTAGGCGCGCAGGTGGCCCGTCCAGACGATACGGTTATCTGTATCTCCGGTGACGGCTCCTTCATGATGAACGTGCAGGAGCTGGGCACCGTAAAACGCAAGCAGTTGCCGCTGAAGATAGTCTTACTGGACAACCAGCGTTTAGGAATGGTCCGACAATGGCAACAGCTGTTTTTTCAGGAACGCTATAGCGAAACCACCCTTACCGATAACCCCGATTTCCTTACTCTGGCCAGCGCCTTCGGCATCCCTGGTCAACACATCACCCGTAAAGACCAGGTTGAAGCGGCACTCGACACCATGCTTTCGAGCCAGGGGCCTTACCTGCTTCATGTCTCAATCGACGAACTTGAGAACGTCTGGCCGTTGGTGCCGCCCGGTGCCAGTAATGCAGAAATGCTGGAGAAATTATCATGATGCAACATCAGGTCGCCTTGCAGGCTCGCTCTAATCCAGAAACATTAGAACGCGTGTTGCGCGTCGTGCGCCATCGCGGGTTCCAGATTTGCGCGATGAATATGGCAACCGCCGCCGATGCCCGGAATATTAATATTGAACTGACCGTTGCCAGCCAGCGGCCCGTCGAATTACTGTTTAGTCAATTAAGCAAACTGGTGGACGTCGCCTGCGTCGAGATCCAGCAACCTACATCACAACAAATTCGCGCCTGAGCGCAAAGGAAGAACAATGACGACGAAAAAAGCTGATTACATTTGGTTCAATGGTGAGATGGTTCCGTGGGGTGAGGCGAAGGTTCACGTGATGTCCCATGCGCTGCACTACGGGACTTCCGTATTTGAAGGCATCCGTTGCTACGACTCTCACAAGGGACCGGTGGTGTTCCGTCACCGTGAACATATGCAGCGTTTGCATGACTCAGCAAAAATCTATCGTTTCCCGGTTTCTCAGAGCGTTGATGAGCTGATGGAAGCCTGCCGTGAAGTCATTCGTAAAAACAGTCTGACCAGCGCCTATATCCGCCCGTTAGTCTTCGTCGGCGACGTAGGCATGGGCGTCAACCCGCCTCCGGGCTATAACACTGACGTGATCATCGCGGCGTTCCCGTGGGGCGCCTACCTGGGTGCCGAAGCGCTGGATCAGGGGATCGATGCGATGGTTTCTTCCTGGAATCGCGCGGCACCAAACACTATTCCGACCGCGGCCAAAGCCGGTGGTAACTATCTCTCTTCGCTGCTGGTCGGCAGCGAAGCGCGTCGCCATGGCTATCAGGAAGGTATCGCGCTGGACGTGAACGGCTACATCTCTGAAGGCGCCGGTGAAAACCTGTTTGAAGTGAAGGATGGCGTGCTGTTTACCCCGCCGTTCACCTCTTCCGCGCTGCCTGGCATCACCCGCGACGCTATCATCAAGCTGGCGAAAGATCTCGGTCTGGAAGTCCGCGAGCAGGTATTGTCCCGCGAGTCCCTGTACCTGGCCGACGAAGTGTTTATGTCCGGTACTGCCGCAGAGATCACGCCGGTACGCAGCGTTGATGGTATTCAGGTGGGCGAAGGCCGCTGCGGCCCGATCACCAAGCGCATTCAGCAAGCATTCTTTGGCCTCTTCACCGGTGAAACCGAGGATAAATGGGGCTGGTTGGATCAGGTTAATCAATAAGCATAAAAAAATGGGGCGACACGCAACGCCCCATTTCACCGAAACTGGGAGTAACTAAAGCATGCCTAAGTACCGTTCCGCCACAACCACTCACGGCCGTAATATGGCGGGTGCCCGCGCGCTGTGGCGCGCCACTGGAATGACCGACGATGATTTCGGTAAGCCGATTATCGCCGTGGTGAACTCTTTCACCCAGTTCGTGCCGGGCCACGTTCACCTGCGCGATCTTGGCAAACTGGTTGCTGAGCAAATCGAAGCCGCTGGCGGCGTCGCCAAAGAATTCAACACCATTGCGGTGGATGATGGGATCGCGATGGGCCACGGGGGTATGCTTTATTCACTGCCATCCCGCGAACTGATCGCCGACTCGGTTGAGTATATGGTTAACGCCCACTGTGCTGATGCGATGGTCTGTATCTCCAACTGCGACAAAATCACCCCGGGGATGTTAATGGCGTCTCTGCGCCTGAATATTCCGGTCATTTTTGTTTCCGGTGGCCCGATGGAAGCCGGGAAAACCAAACTGTCCGATCAAATCATTAAACTCGACCTCGTTGACGCGATGATTCAGGGCGCTGACCCGAAAGTCTCCGACGATCAGAGTAATCAGGTTGAGCGTTCCGCCTGCCCGACGTGCGGCTCTTGTTCGGGAATGTTCACCGCGAACTCCATGAACTGCCTGACCGAAGCGCTGGGCCTGTCGCAGCCGGGCAACGGCTCGCTGCTGGCGACTCACGCCGATCGTAAACAGCTGTTCCTCAATGCGGGCTCACGTATCGTTGAGCTGACTAAACGCTATTACGAGCAGGACGATGCCTCTGCGCTGCCGCGTAATATCGCCAATAAGGCGGCGTTTGAAAACGCCATGACGCTGGATATCGCCATGGGCGGTTCCACCAATACCGTACTGCATCTGCTGGCGGCGGCGCAGGAAGCGGAAATCGACTTCACCATGAGCGATATCGATAAACTTTCCCGCAAAGTGCCGCAGCTGTGTAAGGTCGCGCCAAGTACGCAGAAATATCATATGGAAGACGTGCATCGCGCGGGCGGCGTATTGGGTATTTTAGGTGAACTGGATCGTGCCGGGCTGCTGAACCGCGATGTGAAAAACGTGCTTGGTTTGTCCCTGCCGCAGACGCTGGAGCAGTACGATATCACCGTCACGCAGGATGAAGCGGTTAAGAAGATGTTCCGCGCTGGCCCTGCGGGTATCCGCACAACGCAGGCTTTCTCTCAGAACTGCCGTTGGGACACCCTGGATGACGATCGCGCAGAAGGCTGTATCCGCTCGCTGGAACATGCTTACAGCAAGGACGGCGGTCTGGCGGTTCTGTACGGCAACTTTGCCGAGAACGGCTGTATCGTGAAAACCGCCGGCGTTGACGACAGTATCCTCAAATTTACCGGCCCGGCGAAGGTATACGAAAGCCAGGACGCGGCTGTGGATGCGATCCTCGGCGGCAAGGTGGTCGCCGGTGACGTAGTCGTCATCCGCTATGAAGGGCCGAAAGGCGGGCCGGGGATGCAGGAGATGCTCTACCCGACGACCTTCCTGAAATCAATGGGCCTGGGTAAAGCCTGTGCGCTGATTACCGACGGACGCTTCTCCGGCGGTACTTCAGGTCTCTCTATTGGTCACGTTTCTCCGGAAGCGGCCAGCGGTGGCAATATCGCGATCATTGAAGATGGCGACATGATTGCTATCGATATCCCGAACCGCGGTATTCAGCTGCAGCTAAGCGATGCCGAGATTGCGGCGCGCCGCGAAGCTCAGGAAGCGCGCGGTGATAAAGCATGGACGCCGAAAGACCGCGAGCGTCAGGTTTCCTTTGCCCTTCGCGCCTATGCCAGCCTGGCAACCAGCGCCGACAAAGGCGCGGTGCGCGATAAATCGAAACTTGGGGGTTAATGATGGCCGAGTCTCAACCCCTGTCCGCCGCCCCTGAGGGGGCGGAATACCTCAGAGCGGTACTGCGCGCGCCGGTATACGAAGCCGCGCAGATCACGCCGCTGCAAAAAATGGAAAAGCTCTCGTCGCGCCTCGATAACGTTGTGCTGGTGAAGCGTGAAGACCGTCAGCCGGTGCACAGCTTTAAGCTGCGCGGAGCCTACGCGATGATGGCGGGCCTGACGGAAGAGCAAAAATCGCATGGCGTGATTACCGCTTCGGCGGGTAATCATGCGCAGGGCGTGGCTTTCTCGGCATCTCGCCTGGGCGTGAAGGCGCTCATCGTCATGCCAACCGCCACCGCGGATATCAAAGTCGATGCGGTGCGCGGCTTCGGCGGCGAAGTGCTGCTGCACGGCGCGAACTTCGATGAAGCCAAGGCCAAAGCCATCGAACTGGCGCAGCAGCAGGGGTTCACCTGGGTTCCGCCCTTCGACCATCCGATGGTGATTGCCGGGCAGGGGACGCTGGCGCTGGAACTGCTGCAGCAGGATGCCCATATCGATCGCGTATTTGTCCCGGTCGGTGGTGGCGGTCTCGCGGCCGGCGTGGCGGTGCTGATCAAACAGCTGATGCCGCAGATCAAAGTCATTGCGGTTGAGGCCGAGGATTCTGCCTGTCTGAAAGCCGCGCTGGATGCGGGTCAACCGGTCGATTTACCCCGCGTTGGGCTTTTTGCCGAAGGCGTGGCGGTGAAACGCATCGGCGATGAGACTTTCCGTCTGTGCCAGGAGTATCTCGACGACATCGTTACCGTCGATAGCGATGCCATCTGCGCGGCGATGAAAGACCTGTTTGAAGACGTGCGTGCGGTAGCAGAACCTTCCGGGGCGCTGGCGCTGGCGGGGATGAAAAAATATATCGCTCAGCATAATATTCGCGGCGAACGCCTGGCGCACGTGCTTTCCGGCGCGAACGTCAACTTCCACGGCCTGCGCTACGTTTCCGAACGCTGCGAGCTGGGGGAACAGCGGGAAGCGCTGCTGGCGGTGACGATTCCGGAAGAGAAGGGCAGCTTCCTCAAGTTCTGCCAGCTGCTGGGCGGCCGTTCGGTGACCGAGTTCAACTACCGCTTCGCGGATGCGAAAAATGCCTGCATTTTTGTCGGCGTGCGCCTGAGCCGGGGGCTGGAAGAGCGGAAAGAGATCCTCAACCTGCTACACGACGGTGGCTACAGCGTAGTGGATCTCTCCGACGATGAAATGGCCAAGCTACACGTGCGCTATATGGTCGGCGGGCGTCCGTCTCAGCCGCTGCAGGAGCGTTTGTTCAGCTTCGAGTTTCCGGAGTCGCCCGGCGCGCTGCTGAAGTTCCTGCATACGCTGGGCACCCACTGGAACATCTCTCTGTTCCACTATCGCAGCCACGGTACCGATTACGGCCGCGTGCTGGCGGCATTCGAACTAGGCGATCACGAGCCTGACTTCGAAACCCGCTTGCATGAGCTGGGCTACGATTGCCATGATGAGAGCAATAATCCAGCATTCAGGTTCTTCCTCGCCGGTTAAGAAGCTCTGTGCTTGTCAGGCCTGTGGCCGGGCTGTAGGCCTGAGCAGGCCCGGCATTAGTGGCCAGGCAGCAAATTCCAGAACGCATTAATCAGCGGCTCATGCAGCCGCTTTTTTGGCGCGCAGACGCCCAGCTCAAACGGGGTTTTCTCGTCGCTACGCTCCAGAATCATCACGCGATTGCGCACTGGCTCAGGGCTGTTTTCCAGCACCACCTCCGGCAGCAGCGCGACGCCGCAGCCGAGCGCCACCATGGAAACCATGGCTTCATGCCCGCCCACCGTGGCGTAAATTGACGGATTACTGATTTTATGGCGGCGAAACCATAGCTCAATGCGGCGACGCACGGGGCCTTGGTCGGCCATAATAAAGGGTACCGTTGCCCAGTCAGGCTTCTCGACTGAGACCTGGTTACGAACCGGACAAGGCAGCGCCGGGGCGATCAGCACCACCGCCAGATTCTCCAGCATGGAAAAAGCCACCGCGCCGGGCAGCGTTTCCGGTTTCCCTGCAATCGCCAGATCGGCCTCACCCGTCACCACTTTCTCCATCGCATCAGCGGCATCGCCGGTGGTGAGCTTTATTTCCACCGAGGGATGCTCGGCGCGGAAACGATCGAGAATCGGCGGCAGATGGCTATAAGCGGCCGTCACCGAACAGAAGATATGCAGTTCGCCCGACAGCGACGGACCTTGCTGATCGATAGTGTGGCGCAGCTGCTGATACTGCAACAGCGTCTGCTGGGCAAACGTTCGTAGCTCTTCTCCCGCTTCGGTAAGCGTTACCGTGCGGTTATCGCGGACAAACAGCGGCTGCCCGAGGTCTTCTTCCAGGCGCTGAATTTGTCGGGAAAGCGTGGAGGGGCTGACGTGCATCGCCCGCGCGCTGCGGCCAAAATGGCGGCTTTCAGCCAGATGCAGGAAGGTTTTCAGATCGCGTAAATCCACTGGCGGCACTCCACGATTTTACATTGCAGAAATTGCAACGTGACGTTGTGAATATATCAATTTCCGCAATAAATTTCCTGTTGTAATGTGGGTACATTCTCGCTGAAAGGCGAACCGAACAAAATAAGACACACAACATCACGAGGTATCACCATGGCTAACTACTTTAATACACTGAACCTGCGCCAGCAGCTGGCGCAGCTGGGCAAATGTCGCTTTATGGGTCGCGACGAATTCGCCGATGGCGCAAGCTACCTTCAGGGTAAAAAAGTGGTCATTGTCGGCTGTGGCGCTCAGGGCCTGAACCAGGGTCTGAACATGCGCGACTCCGGTCTGGATATCTCCTACGCGCTGCGTAAAGAAGCGATTGCCGAAAAGCGCGCATCATGGCGCAAAGCAACCGAAAACGGCTTCAAGGTGGGTACCTACGAAGAGCTGATCCCGCAGGCCGATCTGGTGGTTAACCTGACGCCGGACAAACAGCACTCTGACGTTGTACGTTCCGTTCAGCCGCTGATGAAAGACGGCGCGGCGCTGGGCTACTCTCACGGCTTCAACATCGTGGAAGTTGGCGAGCAGATCCGTAAAGATATCACCGTCGTGATGGTGGCGCCGAAGTGCCCGGGTACCGAAGTGCGTGAAGAGTACAAGCGCGGCTTCGGCGTACCGACCCTGATCGCGGTTCACCCGGAAAACGATCCGAAAGGCGAGGGTATGGCCATTGCTAAAGCCTGGGCTGCGGCGACCGGCGGTCACCGTGCGGGCGTGCTGGAATCGTCCTTCGTTGCCGAAGTGAAATCCGACCTGATGGGCGAGCAGACCATCCTCTGCGGTATGCTGCAGGCCGGTTCTCTGCTGTGCTTCGATAAGCTGGTGGAAGAGGGTACCGACCCGGCATACGCCGAAAAACTGATTCAGTTCGGCTGGGAAACCATCACCGAAGCGCTGAAGCAGGGTGGTATCACTCTGATGATGGATCGCCTGTCTAACCCGGCTAAGCTGCGTGCTTACGCGCTGTCCGAACAGCTGAAAGAGATTATGGCGCCGCTGTTCCAGAAGCATATGGATGACATCATCTCCGGTGAATTCTCCTCCGGCATGATGGCTGACTGGGCCAACGACGATAAAAAACTGCTGACCTGGCGGGAAGAGACCGGCAAAACCGCGTTCGAAACCGCACCGCAGTTTGAAGGTAAAATTGGCGAGCAGGAGTACTTCGATAAAGGCGTTCTGATGATCGCAATGGTGAAAGCGGGCGTTGAGCTGGCGTTTGAAACCATGGTGGATTCCGGCATCATCGAAGAGTCCGCTTACTACGAATCACTGCACGAACTGCCGCTGATCGCCAACACCATCGCTCGTAAGCGTCTGTACGAAATGAACG
>NZ_ALNJ01000070.1:0-6231 GCF_000293135.1 Klebsiella sp. OBRC7
GTGCAGCTCCATCAGCAAAAGGGGATGATAAGTTTATCACCACCGACTATTTGCAACAGTGCCGGCAGATTTACCCGCTGATCTGGTTACACAGGCCAGTGCTTCTATCAGTGAAACCATTCAGGTGGTCAATAGCCTTGGTGGGGACGAGCATCTACTGAGCAGCGCCAAACTGGCCTTTTCTGCCTCACATAGTCTGGTATTAGGTACTGCCAGCGTACTGTTAATTCTGCTGGCGGTAGTCGTTTGGTTTACCCTGCCAGAGAGGAAAATACGGCAATTGGGCAAACAGCGTGCCACACCTCACTGATTAGGGTGTGGTTAACACTTCATTAATTAAACAGTCATTACTCTTACTTAACTGTGTGATATACCTATTTAGGGTTTGAAACATTAGAGTTTGAAATAGGTAAGGTCTGAGCAATGACTGAGCAAACGTCCCCCGCACAACTTGATCTCGATAGCGCGGCTCAGCCCCCCAGAGTTTATATCCGGGGGGACTGGGTGTTGGCGCATTACTGCGTTTTGGAGCCGCGCGTTGCGCAATTGCGCGCTAATATGCCCAGTGGGGGGGTATTTGATCTCAACCAACTGGGGGCGTTAGATACCGCCGGTGCAACGTTGTTAGCTCTGCTTCTGGGTGAGGACCGTGTAGCAAATTTACGCGAACTTGCGCCTAAATTGCCAGAAGAGCGGAGGATATTACTTGAAACGGTAAGCCATGTATTGCCTGACTTAACCCCTGAGTTGTCTGAAAAACCCACACGGTTTTGGCTTGAGATGCTGGCTAATACCGGCCGTTCGGTAGATAACTTATGGCAAGATATTAAGTCACTATTGGGCTTTATTGGTCTGGCGCTGGAAACCTTGCTGGGAACACTTTTTCGCCCCTCCCGCTGGCGCATTACCTCATTAATTGCCAATATTCAACAGATTGGCCTCAATGCTGTGCCGATCATTATGTTGCTCACCTTTTTGGTGGGGGCAGTTATCGCCTTTCTCGGTGCAACCGTACTCACTACTTTCGGCGCGGGCATTTTTACCGTCGATTTGGTGGTATTTTCTTTTCTACGTGAATTTGCGGTACTGCTTACCGCGATCCTGATGGCAGGGCGAACAGCCAGTGCTTTTACCGCTGAAATTGGCTTGATGAAAGCCAATGAAGAGATTGATGCTATCCAAACACTGGGCTTGAATCCGGTCGAACTGTTGGTGCTACCGCGCGTCTTGGCACTATTGATCTCTCTGCCGATGCTAACCTTTATTGGCATGGTTTGCGGTATTTTCGGTGGCATGGTGGTGTGTGCCTTAACACTGGATATCTCTCCCACTATGTTTTTGTCGATTATGCAAAACAGTAATGGGTTGCAGCATTTTCTGGTGGGAATAAGTAAAGCCCCTATTTTTGCTTTCCTGATTGCTATTATTGGCTGTCTGGAGGGGTTCAAAGTAACCGGTAGTGCTGAATCAGTCGGGGTTCATACCACCACCAGTGTGGTGCATTCGATCTTTGTGGTGATTTTGCTTGATGCCGTGGCAGCGCTATTTTTCATGGAAATGGGGTGGTGAGCCAAATGACGCAAGATGCAATCATTCAAATTCGCGATCTGGTTAACTGCTTTGGCGTACAGTGCGTGCATCAAGGGTTGAATCTTGATGTTAAGCGCGGCGAAGTTCTTGGCGTGGTTGGTGGCTCGGGTACCGGTAAATCTGTTCTGTTACGCAGTATTGTTGGGTTACGTCGTCCGACTGACGGGAAAATTCATGTTTTTGGCAAGGATTTAATGGCACTGTCAGGTCAATCCCGCGCCATGGTCGAGCGCCGATTCGGCGTATTATTTCAACGAGGCGCACTGTTCAGTTCTCTAACCGTGACCGAGAACGTGGCATTACCATTAATAGAAAACGCCGGATTACCCCGGTCTGAGGCTGAGCGATTGGCTCAGGTTAAACTGGCACTGGCTGGGCTACCGCCGGGCACTGGCAGTAAGTATCCAGCATCTCTGTCGGGTGGTATGGTCAAGCGTGTTGCGCTAGCCCGTGCCTTAGCACTGGACCCGGATATTCTGTTTCTTGATGAACCGACTGCGGGTCTTGATCCCATTGGTGCGGCGGCGTTTGACAGTTTGATCCGCACCCTGCGGGATGCCCTCAATCTAACGGTATTCTTGGTGACCCACGATCTGGATACGCTGTATACACTGTGTGATCGTGTGGCGGTGCTTTCGCAGAAAAAAGTGCTGGTGGTTGATACTCTGGATAAAGTTGCAGCGACTGATGATGGCTGGATTCAGGCGTATTTTCATGGCCCACGTGGCCGGGCTGCTTATCAGGCAGCGGCAATTAACAGTGGAGAGAGGTTGTAATATGGAAACCCGTGCTCATCATGTCGTTATTGGTTTGTTCACTCTTATTGTGGTGAGTGCCGCGCTGCTGTTTTGCCTATGGCTGACAAATTCCGGTTCTGATCGCCAGTTCAGATTGTACGATATCGTTTTCAATGAGCCTGTGAGTGGCCTGTCACAGGGTAGCACCGTTCAGTACAGCGGGATTCGAGTCGGTGAGGTGACGCAATTACGCCTGGACCGAGACAATCCGAATAAGGTTTGGGCACGTATTCGCGTTTCTGCATCTACTCCGATACGCGAAGATACCCAAGCTCGTCTCACCGTCGCGGGTATTACCGGCACCTCAAATATTCAATTCAGCAGTGGCAGCCAGACCAGCCCGTTGCTGGAGGGCAAAGATGACGAGGTTCCTATCATTATTGCTACCCCTTCGCCGATGAGCCAGTTACTGGCTAACGGTGAGAATTTCATGACCAATGCGAATGAAGTGTTGGTGCGTTTGAACCAGTTGCTGGCACCGGATAACCAGCAGCGCCTAGTAACGACACTGGATAATCTCGCGCTGGTCACCCAAACTGTGGCTGATCAACGTGGTGATCTCCGTACCCTGTTGCAGCAGTTGGCGCAGGCCAGTAAACAGGCTAATGAGACACTGACTCAAACCAATCGCCTGCTGCGTAATGCTAACGGCTTAATGGATGGGCAGGGGAAACAACTGGTCAGTGATGCCGCCAAAACCATGGCATCGTTGCAAAATACCAGTACCATCCTCAATAAATTGGTGAGTGAAAATAAAACCTCACTCAATAACGGGATGCAAGGGATGAATGAGCTGGGGCCGGCAGTAGATGAGCTGCGCAGAACATTAGCGACATTACGTGCCGCCGTTTCTCGTTTGGAAGAAAACCCAGCGGCCTTGTTGCGCGGCCGTGAAAGAACACAGGAGTTTACGCCTTAATGCTCTCTTTTAATGTGATGCGCTATGCAGGCCGCCGCGTGTGGCTATTGATGATATCCGGGGGGGCGATACTGCTCTCTGCCTGCACCATTTTACCTTCGGCCCCTGTATCACAAGTTTATCTTCTGCCGGTGCCACCTGCAGTCAGTGTGCCACACGCGCAGACAGTAAACTGGTCATTACGGGTTTCACAACCGGCGACGAACCAGTTTCTTAATAGCTCACGCATAGCGGTGCAGCCTCAGGGCCAGGAGATTGCGGTTTATAAAAACTCCCGTTGGAGTGATTCGGCGCCGATTTTGGTGCGCAATCGTCTTATTCAGGCGTTCCGTAGCGATGGGCGAATCCGTGCAGTCAGTAGCGACGATGATAGCTTGCAGGCTGATGTGGAGTTGAGTGGTGATCTGTCCGCGTTCCAAGGGGTATACCATGTTGGTAGCAGCGAAGTGCTGATCCGTTTTGATGCTCGGCTGGTAAGAATTTCAGATCGTAGGATTATTGCGACTCGCCAGTTTGACATTCGCCAACCGATAAAAGGTAACGAGATGAACGAGGTGGTTCAGGCCTTTGGCCTGGCCAGTGACCAGTTAGCCACTCAAGTGCTCAACTGGACGATGCAGCAATCCCCTGCGCAGGGTTGATATCTAAACCAGCACCGGTTGGTTTTATCTGAGGCGAGTTGGCAGTAGCTAACTCGCCTTTTTTATCGTCTAGTTTAATGATTCAAGGCGAATAATTGCGTCTAAGGGGAAAATATTCTCTTTATTGTTTTGTGATTAGTATCTCATTGAGTAAGGGATTAATGGTGTTTGAGTTATCTATTTCATTGTTTTTAATATGTTTTTATTTAAATTGTTCTGTGGTTATCTTTTTTGTTAAAGAGAACAATATTCTCCAAGCATTAAAAACAACAAGAAAATAGGAAAAGTATTTCTCCCCGTAAAACCCTAAGATAAAAATAATCCAAATCACTGATTAATTACTTCAAATGCAAAAAATAACACATCAACAATTACTCGATTGGTTGAAAAAGGAAGTGAAACTTTCATTAGGTTGTACTGAGCCTATTGCTATTGCGTATGCTGCCGCAGTGGCTGCTAAATATCTCAACGCACCGATATTAAAAATAACGGGGAATATATCGGAGAATCTGTATAAAAATGCGATGGGAGTCACTATTCCGGGAACAAGCTATTGCGGAGTCACTCTTGCGGCGGCAATAGGGGCTATTGGTGGTAACGCGGATGCCGATTTAGAAGTATTAAAAGATATTACTGCGACACAAATTACCGAAGCCTATATATTTAATGAATCAGGTAACGTGTGTCTAAACGCAGTAGATGCTACGGATTTTATTTTTATCGATATTACGCTATATAGTCTTAGTGATCAGTGCCGGGTAGTGATTCAAGGTAGCCATACTAATGTCACTGAAGTTTATATTAATAATATAAAGCAAATATTAGTCCGAGACCTAATTGCCGCCAATGATAGTGGGGTACTACCCGAATTTTCCCTTAACGACGCATTTAAATTTGTAACCGATGTCGCCGCTAAAGACATCATGTTTATGCTGAAAAGTGCTGAGATTAATACCGCGCTTTCTGACGAGGGGCAAAGGAAGAACTATGGTTTGAACGTGAGTGGCGCGTTGTCGCAAGCCAGAAAAAATGGCTTTATCAGCACTGACTTACTGAGTCAAATGTTGATCAACACCACTGCGGCATCAGATGCCCGTATGGGCGGCGCACCCTTACCCGCGATGTCAAATTATGGCTCTGGTAATCAGGGGATTACCGTGACAATGCCGGTAGTGACACTTGCCCGACATCTTAATACAGATGATGAAACACTGGCCCGGGCATTAGCGTTGGCCCATCTAGCCGCAATCTCAATTCATATGCGTTATACCCGATTGTCTGCATTGTGTGCGGCGTCAACGGCAGCAATGGGGGCGGCGGCAGGTATGAGTTGGTTATTGACCCAAGATTTTCAAACTATCTCCTACGCGGTCAGTAATATGATCAGTGATATTAGTGGCATTATTTGCGATGGTGCATCAAATAGTTGTGCCATGAAAGTGTCTACCGCTACCGCCTGTGCATTTAAGTCGGTGTTGATGGCGCAACAAAATAGTGTTGCAGGGGAGCGTGATGGCATTGTTTCCTGCGATGTTGAAGGTTCTATCAATAATTTATGTAAATTAGTGTTATCGCCAATGAGGCAAACAGATAAAGAAATTATCAGTATAATGACACGTAAATAAATATTACGGTTTAACCGCGTGGCCTAACGTCATTATTAATAATGATCGGCGGGCTATCGTTAAAATTTAAAGGGACAAATAATGAGCAAATCAAAATCGATCGCGACTCTGGTTATCCATGCCGGAGATCAAGTTGACCGGGGCAATAATGCTATTTTTCCACCGATTACTACCGCCAGTTCCTTCATTCAGCCAAATTTAGGCGAAGAAGGGGAGTTTTGTTATTCCCGTTGCAGTAACCCGACAAGATATGCATATGAAACCGCCTTGGCTGAGTTGGAAGGAGGTATCTATGCTACGGCAACCGCTTCCGGTATGGCAGCAACTGCACTTATATTGGAATTGCTACCTAAGGATTCCCATGTATTAGTAATGAAAGGGGTCTATGGCGGTACTTATCGGTTGTTTGAACGTCTGCGTAAACAAACTTCAGGTACGACATTCAGTTATGTCGATCTTAATGATCTGGCGTCAGTAGAGCGCCATATTCAAGAGAATACAGGTCTAATCTGGATCGAAACGCCCACTAACCCACTGTTGGAATTAGTTGATATTGAAGCAGTATGCCAGGTTGCCAAAAGCAGGGGCATAATGAGCTGCGGGTGATGCTGCCAACTTACTGATTTAGTGTATGATGGTGTTTTTGAGGTGCTCCAGTG
>NZ_ALNJ01000071.1:0-16757 GCF_000293135.1 Klebsiella sp. OBRC7
CACGGCAAAGAACGCCGTCGTATCTGGCGAAAGTTGCATCTTGCTGTTGACAGCAACACACATGAAGTTGTCTGTGCAGACCTGTCGCTGAATAACGTCACGGACTCAGAAGCCTTCCCGGGCCTTATCCGGCAGACTCACAGAAAAATCAGGGCAGCCGCGGCAGACGGGGCTTACGATACCCGGCTCTGTCACGATGAACTGCGCCGCAAAAAAATCAGCGCGCTTATTCCTCCCCGAAAAGGAGCAGGTTACTGGCCCGGTGAGTACGCAGACCGCAACCGTGCCGTTGCTAATCAGCGGCTGAGCGGAAGCAATGCACGGTGGAAATGGACAACGGAATATAACCGTCGCTCGATAGCGGAAACGGCAATGTACAGAATGAAGCAGTTGTTGGGAGATTCACTGACGCTGCGTGACTACGATGGTCAGGTAGCGGAAGCTATGGCCATGGTGCGTGCGTTGAACAGGATGACAAAGGCCGGGATGCCAGAAAGCGTGCGTATTGCCTGAAAATCCAGCCAGCTACAGGGTCGTTCGCACGAAATCTTATTTATTCAACAAAGCCCAAAGCCCATTCATGTCTGTCGTCTCCGTCACGGAAATTATTACGGGATTATTTCACCCAGTCTTCCAGCACCAGGCCCGGGACCCGCGCAAACTCTCTCACATTGTTCGTCACCAGGATGGCGCCCGCCGCGATGGCGTGCCCGGCAATGGCCGTGTCGTTCGGGCCGATCGGCGTCCCGGCGAGGCGCAGCGCCACCCGGATGTCCGTCGTGGCGTCCACCGCAGCCCGGTCCCACGGCAGGATGGCATCGAGGCGCGCGCAGAACGCGTCGACCAGCTGAATATGGCGCGGCGAGGCCTTCGGGCCGGTGGCGCCGAAGCGCATCTCGGCATACGTCACGGCCGAGACCACGATGCGATCACCGCGCAGCACCACCTGCTCCAGGCGCTTCAGCACCGCTGCCGGCTGCTCGCGCATGATGAACGAGCAGATGTTGGTGTCGAGCATCCAGGTTTTCTTCATGGCTCAAAGCGTCCTTCGTCGCTGACCACATCCTCACGCTCCGCCATAAAGTCCGGATCGGCCCTGTCCAGCTGCGCGAACGAGCCCCAGGTCGGCCGGACGGGACGCAGAATGATGCTGTCCCCTTCCCGGACGATCTCCAGCTCGCTGACGCCGTCAAAATCCAGATCGCGGGGCAGACGGATGGCGCGGTTGTTGCCGTTTTTAAAAATGGATACGGTTCTCATGATTCTCTCCCGGGTAAGTGTGGATATGTGGTACATATCCGGAATGGTGTTCATTGCACCGGGTGTGTGCATATGTTTAGTATAGGCAGATGTTCTGCATATGTATAGGGGCTGGATATGCGTATGGCTGACCTATGCAGATGTATGACATATGGATATGTTATACCTATCCGTAATTATCTCTTTTCGGCTCAGATCCGAAAAATACCAAAGTCGGATCTTTGCCAGCGAGGTGTTCAAATGAGCTTTATGGATAACGGCCGGATTAGACTTTTTGTAGGACTTTTGTTTCTTAGAGACTGATTCACAGGCAACTATGAGTGAGGAGCGAACATAATAAGTATGTCGGAAGATCTCTAAAGGTGAATGATTCTTTTTGCCGGGATGCATACAACAGGTTTGTGTATACTTCCCCTATCAATACCTGACTCACCGATAAGGTTTAGCACCAACGTATGGGAAGTTTATCTAAAGCATTACTCATATCGCTTATATACACGGCGATAGTGATTATTCTTGATGCAGTTGCCATCTACTATTTCAAGCTGAGCGCCCCGATCATTGTCGTAGTGACGACGTTTTTGATGTGCTGCATATTAGCGTTTGAATACGTGGATGCGACAAAGCGCTCAGAACGGAACTTTGCTGAGCGCCGTAAGAATCAGGCGCAGGGGGCGGCATTTTCGATGATGTGGGATACCCTGGATTCAGACGCTAAACAACGTTTTTACCAAAAAGTCGATGAGGGGCGAGAATCCAGCGAGTTTAAGTCCAGATACCAGCTATTACAGAACGAAATTCGATATTGGGACAAAGAGATAGAACGGCTACGGTAATCATCGCCTCCCGGAAAAGGTGTGACCGAGATCACGATACGGTGATCATCTGTTGTTAAACAATAAGAATACTGCCAGAGTGAGAAATTCTGGCAGTATTTCACTTCTTCCTTGATGCTCTATCTGTTCGCTGTGCGCCTCATTTTTTTATTAAAATTAAAGCAATTCATCAATATAAGTCATAATGGAACGAACCAGATTTATGGCAAAACGCGCATCGGCTTCATTAAGCAAAGTTTCAGTAGGATGGGCCATGCTGTAATTGTTACGCAGGTTATTGATCCCATGAAGTATTGCGGCAGATGATCTCAACATTTTAAAAACATCTTCATTTCTTCCATCATCAGGCAGGTCTTTGAGATGTGCAGTTATCAGGGAAAGCAAGCCTGGAACATTATCATTTGTACTATTGGTCGCAATTCCATGGTTGGCACACATTTGTCTTAATGAAGCATGAAGAGCTGTATGAACACGATCATATGCCCGGTGTGGCCCATTATTTTTAAGCAACACTTCCGCATCTTCTAAGGCCTGGTAAATGTTTTCATTTACATTTTTCACTGGTGCTGCCGAAACATTTCTTTGCCCGTTCTGATTCACAATGTTCTTTATTTCATTGAATAACTCAGTATTGGCAATGCTGATAAAGCGTTGAACATTATCCAGCGCCCAGATCTTAGAAAGATTATCAGCGTCCCTGGCCAGAGTGCTTTCTATGGCTGAGATGGCCACCCCTTTCAGCTCAGGGTTGTCCCAGTGAACATGCCGGTAGAATTGATTTAGTCCTTCCGGAACGTCTTCACAATCTGTAACAGCAAACAGCTCCTGCCAGTCACCTTCGTTAAATTTTTCAGCCAGTATTTTGGCCAAATTAATTTGTGAAACTTTATTCAACATACTGATCCCTAGAAGTTTGTGCTTCTTAATTGAATTTACCGGAACGGCGTCTCAGTAAACGAAATCCGTGTACTGGTATACCCCCTGCTCTGCAACAGGAATGAAATCCCGTCCATCATCATTGCTCTGTTACTGCGGGGACCAATTCTGACGTTTGTCAGTGGCAGCTTATCTTTTGCTTTAATGATCAGATATGGTATCAGACCGCTGTCATTGACACGAAAATTGACACCCTCAAAAGGGCTGTCCGGAAGGATTACCATCCTGAACTCCTGCTCCTCTTTGAAACCGTCATTCTTGAAAAAAGGCGGCAGGCTGTGTGCCAGTCTGGTTGCCTGAATCATCTCATGCATTACATCTGCATTTATTGCCTCCTGAACCTGTGGCTGATGAAAGAAGGCGAGGATTTCGTTCCGGGCTTCAACCGTGGAATCCTCTTTGGTATAGAGCACACGGTTTTTAAACACCTGATAATGAGTTAATTCCAGCGAGGCAAGTAGCTCTTCATCATCAAATTCCAGGCACACGCCCTGAAGTGGTCAACAAAAACTGGCCACCGCGTTAGAGTTTTTCCAGTATCGGTTTTCTGATTCGTTTGGCGGTAACCCACCATTATATTCGTGCGGTCTTAGTGCGCTGTAATATCCAACGATATAGTCCGTTATTGCGTGAGCTGCATCGCTGAAGCTTACATAGCCCGTCGCCGGCACCCATTCGTTCTTCAGACTCCTGAAGAAGCGCTCCATTGGGCTGTTATCCCAGCAGTTTCCACGCCGACTCATACTCTGCCTGATCCGGTATCGCCACAGTAACTGCCGGAACTGCCTGCTCGTATAATGGCTGCCTTGATCGCTGTGGAACATCACCCCGACGGGCTTACCACGGGTTTCCCATGCCATTTCCAGTGCTTTCATGGTGAGCCTGCTGTCCGGCGAGAACGACATGGCCCAGCCCACTGGTTTTCTTGCGAACAGGTCGAGAACAACGGCGAGGTACGCCCAGCGCTTACCCGTCCAGATATAGGTCACATCACCGCACCACACCTGATTTGGTTCCGTTACGGCGAACTGTCGCTCAAGATGATTCGGGATAGCAACGTGCTCATGACCGCCACGCTTATACCGGTGAGTCGGCTGCTGGCAACTGACCAGCCCCAGCTCTTTCATGAGTCTGCCAGCAAGCCAGCGCCCCATCTGGTAACCTCTCTGGGGTGCCATTGTGGCGATGCTTCTTGCTCCGGCAGAGCCGTGGCTGATGCCATGCAGTTCAAGTACCTGACTGCGTAATACAGCCCGTCTGCCGTCTGGCTTTTCAGGACGGTTTTTCCAGTATTTGTAGCTGCTGCGATGAACCCCGAACACATGGCAGAGAGTGGCCACAGGATAACGCGCCCTGAGTTTCCCGATTATCGAGAACTGTTCAGGGAGTCTGACATCAAGAGCGCGGTAGCCTTTTTTAATATTTCATTTTCCATTTCAATACGTTGTAGCTTTTTCCTGAGCTCACGGATTTCAATTTGTTCCGGGGTAATGGGGGAGGCTTTTGGTGTTTTGCCCTGCCGTTCATCACGTAATTGTTTCACCCATCGCGTCATTGTGGAAAGGCCGACATCCATAGCGCTGGCTGCATCTGCCACGGTGTAGTTCTGGTCAACGACCAGTTGAGCGGATTCGCGTTTAAACTCTGCGCTGAAATTTCTTTTTTTCATTATGACACCTGTGTTGTTCTGAGGTGAGCATATCACCTCTGTTCAGGTGGCCAAATTCAGTAAACCACTTCACAAGGCAGTTCATGCCGTGAGTCAGCTCATTACTGTCATTGAGAAAGGAAAAGTGCGTCGCCCACAGTGAGCCTGATTCGATGATGCCCTTCAGGCCGTTCAGGTCAGTGTAATGATAAATCTTCATCTGGCAGCCTCCTGACTGTCCGGGCCCTGTTCGCACTCAGTTTTTTGCACGTCAGACAGAAACGGGAACACCGTAATAGCGGCTTCCCTTGCTTCTTCTATCGACCGTTCCCGGGCCTGCCATTCCGGATCTGCTGCCAGCACTTCGTCGGCGGTATCGCGTAACCAGGCATACAGCTCTTCGCCACCATCGAGATCAATCTGGCGGGTTTTTACCGGGTCCTCATGCTTCATGATATTACGCAACAGCTTACCAATCTGCCCGTCAGATTCGACAGGTTCGTAAGGAATGTAGTCCGGATATTCGTCGAATTGATCCAGCGTCAAATCGATGTACTCTCCGTCCAGCAATACGATGAAATGCCCGTGGACTGTTGAGTTTTCCGCTTCATGAAAGCCAGCGTTCCCTTCCATAAAAATGATGCACGGATGGCATCTCTCTCGTTCCTTGAGGTAGTACGCCAGAGTATTGCTGGCTAAATCGCAGCTGCCGTGCGAGAAATTCCTCAGTTCCGTTTTCCAGCGGGGAAAATGACGACACCCGTCAGCCCGTTCACCGCCACCAAGCTCCAGTGCCCGTCGAAATGCCTTTATACGTAATACTCTTTCCTGTCTCATTTCTTCACCTTCCCGTCCTGGCGGGCCAGAGCCAGCAGTTCGGTCTGAAGCTGGCGGCCGTCCTCCCGGGCTTCCTTCAGCTCCGCTTTCGTGTCCTGCAGCTGCGCCGCCAGGTGTTCGCCGGTGGCGGTCAGGCGGGCCACCTGCTCGCGCAGCGGCAGCGCCTCCGCGCGCAGTTCGCGTACCTCCTGCAGCAGGCGGTCACGTTCGGCCACCACCTCGCGCAGCACCGCCAGCTCGCTTTCCAGCGCGGCCACGTTCGCCAGCGCCTCATCCCGCTCCTTGTCGGCCCGGGCAATGTCATCGTCGGCCTGCTCGCGCGCCGCCAGGGCCCCGGCTTCAGCCTGTTTCACTGCCGCCTGCCACAGCAGCTCCAGCTGGCCGGTCAGCAGCTGCGCGAGCTCCGGCGGCAGGGGCGTGGCCTGCTCAGCGGCCTGCTCGCGCTGGCGGGCGCGGAACGCGCGCATCACCGGGGAGATGTGGGACAGGGAGCCGCCGCCGAGGTGCTGACGGACCTGCTCGTTGGTCGGGTTCGGGGTGCCGGCGGCGATCAGGGCGGCTGCGGCGTCTTCAATGCGGCGGACGGTGGCCGGGGAGAGGGTGGTCATGGTCTGGCTCCGGTTTTTCAGGGAATGGCGTCATCGCACGCCCGGTGTAAAAAACACACAATACACAAAATACATTTGATACATACATTACAGTTAATACATACCATACATACAATACAGTATGTGCATACACGCCTTCTCTTTTTCCGGTCAGATCCGAAAACCCCTGGTTCCGGATCTCCGCCAGTCCCACCGGCGCGCTGCGGCCCACAGACACAAGATGTAGCGGTGTTTGCAGCTGAAAACAACGCTATATGTTGTGTCCCTCCCCTGCCCCGTGACCCGGCGCGCAGCAGCAGAAAACAGTGCTTCGCTTACTTCCTGACCGTGGTACACTTCCGGAAACTGCGGAATAACATAAAAGTCGGATCAGGCCGGAATGGCCACCCGGTAATTTAATGGAGTGGTTATATGGCTGCTTATTATCAGACTGATTACTTTTTCTTTAGTGAAAATACCAGAAGTAAACTTATGTGCTGATAACAATAGGCGTTCATTGATGCTTCCTAACCTACATTCAGGATGTATACTTAGATGCATACCTAAAGTACGTATTTTGGAGCTCATTATGAAACAGCGTATTACTGTTACCATTGACAGCGACAACTATCAGTTGCTTAAAGCGGCTGACATCAATATCTCAGGTCTGGTCAATACGGCCATGCAGAACGAAGCCCGGCGACTGCGTGCTGAACGCTGGCAGGCGGAAAATCAGGAAGGGATGGCCGAAGTCGCCAGGTTTATTGATATGAACGGTTCATTCGCCGACGAAAACAGGGACTGGTGAGATGCAGTTTAAGGTTTACGCCTATAAAAGAGAGAGCCGCTATCGTCTGTTCGTGGATGTGCAGAGTGACATCATTGATACCCCCGGGCGGAGAATGGTGATCCCGCTGGCCAGTGCCCGGCTGCTGTCGGATAAGGTCTCCCGCGAGCTCTATCCGGTGGTGCACATCGGGGACGACAGCTATCGCCTGATGACCACGGACATGGCCAGCGTCACGGCCTCCGTCACCGGGGAGGAAGTGGCCGATCTCAGCCACCGGGAAAATGACATCAAAAATGCGATAAACCTGATGTTCTGGGGAATATAAATGTCAGGCTTCGTTATTCATCCCCTTTCACCCGTCACCTTACAACGAAGCCATTGACGCAGATATTAACCCTCAGCACGGTGACTGTATTGAACTGCCCTCCAGAGCGGATGCCCTGCAGGCTTTCGTGGTGTCATGGGACACTCCCCTATCCGATAACTGCTGACAGCTGCAGGGTATAACCCTCCAGGGGAAAAAACATGACCGATTGCGTGACCCGGACTGTTGACGACAAAACAATGTGGCTCGTGACATTGCCGGAGATCATTACAAATGACAGTACCCCCCAGGAGGAAAATCTGGTCGTCATTATGAGCAGGGAGGAATCGTGGGGGCCACCTTCTGAACATTATCCCGACGGATTGCATCGGGCCTCCTGCATAATGACACTGTACCTGGCCGATGCAGAACAGACGAAGACTCAGACTTTCACTGCAATCTACTGGCCTCAAGAGGGGGCCCTGCATCTGTTTACAGATGAGTTCAGACTGGAAGGCCGCCTGCAGGGACACGGCCTGGGTAGCTGGATCACGCAGCAGTTTGTGCTCTGGGCCAGAGTCCTTCCGCCAGAAACCTGGGTTTTGCCGATTGAAATCTCGCAGGTTGATGAAAAAAAAGAAGAAAAAAAGAACCGGAGAGACAGGCTGTGGCACGCAATGGGGTTCCGGTTCCCGGCCGGGGAAACCCGCTCAATGCCGCTGCGGGCAGACGAACTGCAGTTGCCGCGGGGCAGGTGTTCAACGCTCCGGGTGGAGCCCCTGGCACCCGGGATACGCCGGCTGGAAGACTGTTATCGCGGGCTGCAGGAAAAAATCGTGCAGCTCGAAGGCAAAAAATTGTCGCAAAAACAGTTGATTGCTTCACTGAAGGCGCGTCATTTTTTTCATCTGTGGCACCGGAAAGGGGGCCAGCTCCCGGACGGGAAATGTGATGCCCTGCCGCTGCGGGCAGAAAAATTGTCTCTGCCGCAGAGCGGGGATTCAGACCTGAAGGTGGAGCAACGGGCAACCGGGGTCATCCGGCTGGCAACCCTGTGTGGTCAGTCGCAGAAAAAAATCGTTGGGCTGGAAAGGGATCTCGTTTACCTGCAGGCACATCCCTTTTCTCACCTGCGGGTGAAATACTCCAGCCAGGCCGTGTTCTGGGGGTGGGGGATGGGTTTTCTGTTCTTTATCTACTGGATATTAGGGACATGAATTTTCCCGTTCCATAGCAACCCACTGAAGAGGAGTGAAACCTGTGTCCGTAAATATCGTGTCTGTAATCACTGACGGGGTAGTTTTGTTTGTGACTTCGCCTGTTTTCTGGCTGGCCGTCGTTGGCTGGTTAGTCATCCTGACTCCGGTAATATGTCGAAGAAAATTCTCTGCAGAGAAAAAGGTTAACGAAAATAATGAATAACCTGGTTCCATTTGGATCTCCGGCATCTCCCGGAACATTGCTCCCGGTAGCCATCGATTACCCTGCGGCACTGGCTCTACGCCAGATGGCCCTCGTCCAGGACGAACTGCCGAAATATCTGCTGGCGCCGGAAGTGAGCGCCCTGCTCCATTACGTGCCCGACCTTCACCGCAAGATGCTGCTGGCCACCCTCTGGAATACCGGCGCGCGCATTAACGAAGCGCTGGCACTGACCCGGGGAGATTTTTCGCTGGCGCCACCGTATCCGTTCGTGCAGCTGGCCACCCTGAAGCAGCGCGCCGAAAAATCCACCCGAACGGCCGGGCGGTTGCCGGCAGGCACATTGCCTCATCGACTGGTGCCGTTATCGGACACCCAGTACGTCAGCCAGCTGCAGATGATGGTGGCCACGCTGAAAATACCGCTCGAGCGGCGCAATAAGCGAAGCGGCAGAATCGAAAAAGCGCGTATCTGGGAGATCACCGACCGGACGGTTCGGACGTGGCTGAATGAAGCCGTAGATTCCGCTGCGGCCGACGGTGTGACGTTTTCTGTGCCGGTAACACCTCACACGTTCCGCCACTCCTACGCCATGCACATGTTGTACGCCGGCATTCCCCTGAAGGTACTGCAGAGCCTGATGGGTCACAAGTCAGTGAGCTCGACGGAGGTCTACACCAAAGTGTTTGCACTCGATGTTGCGGCACGTCACCGCGTGCAGTTCCAGATGCCTGGCGCAGACGCCGTGGCGCTGCTAAAAGGCAGGGGATGATTAAGAGCCGAGATGTAAGTGTACACATGACGGTTTGAGCACTGAACGGTTAAGCTGTGACAATTGACCCTCAGTGTTGATTAACCTCGCACAATGCCCTGTCGATATAACCTTAGTGTGACAAATCGCACTCACTTATCTTTATGAACTAGTGTGACAAACTGCACTGGTCAAAACCGTGACAACTTGCCCTTAACTTGCGCTATCTTTCACACTCTATTTGGCACTACAGCCCTAGGACACCAAGGATAAAGGCGTTAAAAAAATAACTGTGACAAATTGCCCTTAAGCCAGATTAGTGTTCGTGACAAACAACCCTCATTAACAGTGACAAACAGCCCTCATTTAATCAGTGTGTATCAGATGCTATATCACTGAAAGTGAAAACAATATGAGTGGTTTGTCTACCCTTCCTTTTTTCAATATAGGATAGCCGCATCGGCGTTCGGCTATTAATTTCGTCAACACTGGCTTGCAGAAAACGGCGGCGAAAATCAGGCATGCGCTGATAACTCTGCGGCAGCTGGTAACGCTCCATTATCCAGTCGATACTCAGAGAAACAACACCAGAACCATCACTCTTACGATACTGACACAAAGATTCATACAGTCGCATCGCATAGGGGTTGGTGATCTCTTTCGTTTCACTCAGCCTGAACTGTGTGAAGCGGCTTTGTAGACCAATGAAGAAGGGAATAAGGTAAGGGTTTATATGAACGCTATAGGTGCCTCGAGATGGGCTATGAGCCCGTTTGATAAACCACGGAAAGGACTCGTAACCCTTTTCACCGGCGGCATCCTCTTCCGGCCGATAAAATACGACTTCTTTACCGCTAAAACCTTTGAGAGCCTGCCGAATATCCTTACTGGCCTCAGCTGACGTCAAGCCGAATGTCGAAGCGTAGTGGGCAACCTGAATCTCACAAATCCCATCATGTTCCTGCAGCGTTCCGTCAGATTTTCTTATTTGGTTAACAAACAGATACAGCATCCTTTTCTGATCGCGTGAAAGGCTATAGGCAGCTTCAGTAAGTTCGTTAGACTGAACAATACGGGGGCTATTTTTGCGGTTTTTTCTATTTATCAGCGCGATATCCGTCATAACCTGACCATGATTTATGTGACAGGGTTTAATCCTGTCACAGAGTAGGCGAAAGTGTCAACAGCTTGGGATAACTATGTGATTTTGCTAAATTCATAAGGGCAATTTGTCACAGGCTTGAGGGCGAGTTGTCACGGAAAAACGGGAATTTAGAGGGTGAATTGTCACAGATAAAGGGCAATTTGTCACAGCAACAGGGCTGAATGCCCCGTGGTTAAAGGGCTGGCGAGATGCCTAAAAAGAAGATCTAAAAAACTATTTAAAAAGATCTTATAAAAATATCGAGTGGATATGTGAATAACTCAGCAAATTCTCTCGGCAGTATTGGCGCGTTCAGATGTTTATGTAAGTACAGATACCTGGTGCTTCCTCGCTCACTAACTCGCTACGCTCGGGACGTGAGACTGCGGCGAGCACTACCTACTTTCTCTGAAAGGCAATAAAGATGAACATTCTTTATGGTGTCGCGTGCCTAAAATTTGACCGCTAGCAATAAAATGAAAAATTTATTGATTTATGATGTTTTTTGTTCAAAATGATAAAAAACATCATAAAGGTGTAACATGGAAAATTTAGAACAGTTAAAAAAAGTTGCTTCAAGGGCGCACAAAATGTTGTCCTCCCTTAGCGAGCACATTCAACAACAGAAAGAAGAGTTTCAACTTAATGAGTTTTATCAGGTATACAGTAAAGCCTCTCTGTATAAACTCCCGAAACTTAGTAAGGGAAGCGTTGAATACGCTGTGAGTGAAATGGAGTCTCAGGGGTATATTTTCAACAAACGCCCTTCCGGAAACACCATGAAATATGCAATGACACTTCAGAACGTCGTTGATTTATATCATCATCGTGGAGTTCCTAAGTACCGTGATCGTCATCACGAGGCTTTCTGCATTTACGTATCAAACCTTAAGGGCGGCGGTTCTAAAACGGTTTCTACGGCTTCTCTAGCACATGCCTTAAGAGCGCACCCGCACCTATTGTTTGAAGATTTGAGGATTCTTGCCATCGATTTTGATCCTCAGGCTTCACTGACTATGTTCTTGAATCATCAAAATTCAATTGGTCTCGTAGAAGCAACAGCAGCTCAAGCTATGCTGCAGAACGTAAGTCGTGAGGAGCTTATTTCGGATTTTATCGTTCCATCTGTTGTCCCTGGAGTCGACATTATTCCTGCTTCTATTGATGATGCTTTCATCGCAGAGAGATGGAAAGATCTCTGTGCTGAGTATCTCCCGGGGCAAAATGTGCATGCAGTTTTGAAAGAAAACATAATAGAGAAGCTCAAGAAAGATTATGATTTCATCCTGGTTGATACTGGCCCACATCTCGATGCTTTTCTTAAAAATGGCATAGCTGCTGCAGATCTACTGTTAACTCCCCTTCCCCCTGCAACGGTTGACTTCCATTCATCCTTAAAATTTGTTGCAAGCTTGCCTGCATTAGTCGAGAGCATCGAAGCGGAAGGACATAAATGTAATTTAATCGGCAATATCGGCTTTATGTCCAAACTGTTAAATAAGAGCGATCATAAAATCTGCCATAGCCAGGCAAAGGAAGTTTTCGGTGCAGACATGCTTGATGTTGTACTGCCCAGACTGGATGGTTTTGAACGGTGTGGCGAAACATTCGACACCGTAATCTCCGCTAACCCAGCAACGTATGACGGTAGCGCAGAAGCTTTAAAAAGCTCCAGAATTGCTGCCGAAGATTTTGCAAAGGGTGTGTTTGATCGCGTTGAGTTTATCAGAACGAATAAGGAGGCCTGATGACTGGCCACAGAAAAACAATTGGCAGAAATTTTAATTCTCAGGCAGTAGTTGAGTCGTCTACTTCTGGATTACAGGTTCAGTATTTTACATTGAAGACCGGGCGAAAAGTAAAATTCTCCTTCGTTATCGTCCCTGCGTCAGAGGTCGCTGATAAAACGTTTGTCCGGCAAGAAACCAATGGTCGGGATCAGTCTGCGTTAACCAAAGATTCCTTAAAAGACATTACCAGGACCCTCAGATTCCAGCAGTTCTTTGCCTGTATAGGGGTTATGAATGGCGAAAAAATTGAGATTCTCGATGGTTCCAGGAGGCGTGCATCAGCCATTGAAATACATGCTCCCCTCAATGTTATGGTGACATCGGATAAACTCACCGCTGAAGAGGCAAGACAACTTGCTAAAGATATACAGACAGCGAAGGAACATAACATCCGTGAGATTGGCCTACGTTTGCTCTCTCTTAAGGAGTCAGGTCTCAACCAGAAAGAAATAGCAGAACAGGAAGGTCTTTCTCAGGCGAAGGTCACCCGCGCTATACAGGCGGCGACAGTACCACAAGAACTCATCTCTCTATTCCCGGTACAATACGAGTTGTCATTTTCTGACTATAAAAATCTTTCAGAGCTCAATGAACGACTAAACGAAAAGAATATTGAATTTTCACAGCTTGTTGAAAATATATCTTCGCAACTCGTTGAGTTAGTGGCCGATGACCAACTTCAGGAGGATGAAAAGAAAGCAGCAATTCTTAAACTGATTGCTAAAGGCGCAATTGCTTTGATCGCTGCGCCACCCAAAGAAAAAACCATAGTTTCCACATTGTGGGACTTTGCTGACAAAGATAAGTTTGCACGTAAGCGTGTTAAAGGCCGAAGCTTTATTTACGAGTTTAATCGCCTGCCAAAAAACCTTCAGAATGACATTGAAGCAGCAATTCAAGATGTTTTAAAACGTCATATAGGTTAATAATTTCGCCAAGGTGATTTCAGCGTTAACATGGTGTTTTATAAGGTTTTTTAAGAAAAATTTCACGCTGAAATCGCCAGGAATTTCAAACCAGTTTGGCTGTGGTTATTTCCTTTGATTGCGTGGTGTAAGCGGGAGAAAACATCTCCCGCATGATTTCCACTCAAATGCTCTACCCTGCTCCGCAAACCACACTTTTCCCAGCTCTGAGCGGTTAATTCCATCAAGGAATTTCATCAGTGCATCACTGCGCGGCCGTGGCTGTACCTCATCAAACAGGATCAGTTGATAAACCTCGTTTGGACTGAAATCGTTCAGCAGGACTCCGGGTTTTGCGTAGCGGCGGCCAGGTACCCTGAGCCTGCCCAGCGTGTTAACCTAAGAGGTGATAATATCCCGGAGGGCGTGATGGCGTACTCAGCTTTACAGTTGCGTGTTCATCGAGCAACCGACAATTTATTTGTAAAACAGGCCGCTGGTTCGGCCTGATGGTAGCTTCACCGCTGATAGAGCCGACCACAATGGCTGGTGCTGTCCAGCCAACAGTTAACTGAAAAAAATGCATTCTGCTGTATACTATTTTTTAAATTTATCTCTACACATATCATCGATAAAGTTTGCTGTGTAATTTCTTTCATTACCTTTCAGATGGGTGAGAACACAATCTTCGTAGGTGCTCGGTGCCGTAATATATTCATAGCTCAGGCAGAGTATGAAAATGAAAACGCATAGTACAATTGCATATATAAAACTCTTACCTGTGAAAGATATAGTCATAAAAAATCACGCCAATCAATTCAGAGAAAGTACCTGTTAACAGGCAACAATGTAGAATTGTTCACTCTACCCATTTGTATCGTCATCTACATTAATCTCGGCGTTGTAGCTCGGATTTGAACGCCTCCAGCTGACGGGTATTGATTTTTATCCACTCGTGGTTGGTCATTCCGCCTCGAGAAAAAACCCGCTCTCGCCATTCAGGATTTTCCCATTTGGCAACACGCTGAACGTCTTCGATGCCGAAGTAGGAGAGTGGGTATATTCGAATATACTTATCCCATAGAATATAGATCACAGGTATGGAGATGATGGCCAGAGTTACCAGAGTTATCATTTGCATTCCTTTAATTTGCCAGAGTTATTGATAAAAGAGTGATACCCGGTTTTTTAAACGATAAGTTATTTTTCTTCTCATGGAAAGCAGCATGAGCTATCCATAGCTCATCGATGAATAACTTTTCCTGTTTTGCATGTTCCCATCCTGGTGGCCATGCAAGCCAGTCCTGGACGGAGCCATGCCGGGTTAAAACCTGGCAACCGGTAACTCTTTCCAGCGGGTTGTATATGCCGGCGACAACATCTCCCGCTTCATCTGCCACTCAGGAGCAATACCTCTGCCGGCAAACCAGATCTTACCAAGCCCAGAATGATTAATGCCATCGAGGACTTTCATCAGTTCATCACTGTGTGGCCGCGGCTGTATCTCATCGAACAGGTTCAGCTGAGAGACGCCGTTTGGACTGAAATCGTTCAACATGACGCCGGCTTTTGCGTAGCGATGGCCTGGTACCCAGATCCTGTCCAGCGCGTTAACCGCAGCGGCGATAATGTCCCGGGTGTCTCGTGTTGGCGTACTCAGTTTTTCCGTCGAGATATTCCCGTAGTACGGCTCTTTGACGGCGAACGGCGAGGTTTTAACGAAGGCGGAAATGTGCCGGCAGTACTGGCGCTCACCACGTAGTTTTTCAGCTGCCCGCTCAGCATACTGGCATATGGCCTGACGGAGCTCATCATAGGCGGTGATCCGCTGCCCGAAGCTGCGACTGCAGACGATCTGCTGTTTGGGCGGCGGAGCTTCCTCCAGCGAAATACAGCTCTCTCCGTTCAGCTCCCGGACCGTTCGCTCGAGTACTACGTTAAAGTTCTTCCGGATAAACGTCGGGTTAGTCAGCGACAGCTGCAGGGCTGTTGTGATCCCCATCACCTTCAGTTTCTTTGCTATCTGGTTTCCCACACCCCATATTTCTTCAACCGGCTGCAGGGATAGCAGCTTTGCCGTTCGCCGCGGATTGGCCGGAGTCAGCGCCAGCACGCCGCGGAATTGCGGCCACTCTTTTGATGCCCACTGCGCCGACTTCGCCAGCGTTTTTGTGGCGCCGATACCGACTCCGATCGTCAGGCCAGTGCCATTGTGAACGTGCTCACGCAGCTGCGTGCCGAAGGCTTCCAGGTCCATACAGTGGCTGATACCGCTGACGTCCAGGAAGCATTCGTCAATGGAGTACTGCTCAACGCGAGGAGATAACTCTTCCAACAGTGCAACCACGCGATTACTGAGACTCGCATAGAGCTCATAATTACTGGAGAACACGTGCAGCTTCTCAGGGAACTGTGTGTCCTTCAGCTGGAACCACGGGGTACCCATCTTGATGCCCAGCCGGCGTTTGGCTTCCACGCTTCGGGCGATTACACAGCCATCATTATTACTAAGGCAAACCACTGGTTTTCCTCGCAAATCAGGTCGAAACACCTTCTCGCAGCTGGCATAGAACGAATTCACGTCGGCCAGGGCGAACATTAATCCGTATCCCGTGTTTTATGAACAAACGCGGTCACCACGCCAAATATCTGCAGTGTCTCCGGGTCCGGGTGCAGGTCAGGATAAGCCGGGTTCATCGCCTGCAGGGCAGGGCGGGGGGTCAGCAGAAGTCGTTTGACGGTAAACTCTCCCTCAATCTCGGCAATAACGATATCGCCATGCCGGGGTTTTTCCGCTTTATCAACGACCATCAGATCACCGGAGTAAAGACCAATGTCCGTCATCGAGTTTCCGATGGCCCTGACGAAATAGGTCGAGTGGCGCCGGCGAATGCAGTACTCGTTGAGGTCCAGTTCTGATTCGGTGTAATCGGCAGCAGGGGAGGGGAAACCTGCCGCGCATCGTTCAGTGAAAAGCGGAAGAGTGAGTATTCCGGGGTCGAGTGCTGCAGGTGTGAATTTCACTGTTTTGTTCCTTTTTTACTGTACATCTATGGGTCTTCCCCGATCATGGTGGGAAGGCTCAGAACGCCATATTCAGCTTCCCATAGTGGAACATCACTCCCAGCTTAAAGCGCTCCCGGTTTCGGTATCCCCTCGCTTTTATCCTCAACAGCCTGATCTTGCTGTTTAGTGCTTCCGCATTTCCGTTTGATACACCGTGGCGCATGGCGTTCAGGATGCCGTACAGCCTTTTCCCTATCGTTTTGGCCGCGTTCTTCATCATGGGGACATCACTGTTAGCCGCCAGCGCCAGCCATCTCTGCCAGTCATCGCGTCTTTCCTCGCTCCATGACCTGTTCCAGATATCCTTTGCCAGCTCTTTCAGCGCCCAGCACTGGCTTGTCAACTTCATCTGTGCACGCAGCCATATCAGCTTTTCCTGCCTGGATTCGGTCATCCACTTATCGCTGTACTGCCACAGGAAGCGGGTTCCCTTTGCCTGACGACGACTTTCAACAGGGAGGTGTGGATGTTCATTCTGGCG
>NZ_ALNJ01000072.1:0-79011 GCF_000293135.1 Klebsiella sp. OBRC7
CCCGCCAGCGGCAGGCGCTGGCGGATCTCGCGCGCCAGCACGACCTGCTGATTATTGAAGATGCCGCCTACGCCAGCCTGATTCGCCAACCGCCGCCGCCGGTGGCCAGCTATGCGCCGGAAAGCACGGTTTATATCACCGGCTTTTCGAAAAACGTCGCCACCGGACTGCGCGTGGGGACGGTTGTCTGCCCGTCCCGCTATCGGCCGGAGATTGAGCGCGCTATACGGGCCACCACGTGGAACACCCCTTCGCTGGTGAGTTCGCTGATCTGCGCCTGGATTGAAGATGGCACGGTGGCGCGTTTTGAAGCGCAGAAACGGCAGGATGCGCGGCGGCGGCAGGGGGTTGCCCGCGAGGTTCTCGGCGCGCTTCCCTTCGTCAGCCATCCGGATTCGTATTTTGTCTGGCTGCCTCTGGGCGAGGAGAGTCGGGCCGATCGGCTGGCGAAAACGCTGATGGAACGCCATATTTCCGTGTCGACCGCCGAGCCTTTTTGCGTTACAGCGAACGTTCCGCAGGCGATCCGCATCGCCCTCGGCTCCGTTCCCTTCGATAGCCTGCGCGCGGCGCTGAACCAGGTTCGCGAAGCCGTGGAGTATGAGCAATATCGCTAGCGTTTCGGCGGCGAGCGATAGGGTGACTTATTAGTAACGTTTTGTGGGGTAAATAGCGGGTTAATAGCCTTAAAATAAATGTTTGTTTTTTATTATTATGATTTATATGGTTAATTTTAAATTTGATGACAATCTAAAATTGTTACGGTAGTGTACAAAACACATCAAGTACGGTTGTGCTGTTGACGCTGAGCGAGCGCACGTCCTGAAGATACGACGTTGTTAATCATTTCAGGGGCGGAGCCGCGCCCTGTTCTGTACAGGATCCTTTTTCAATGCAGCAGCTCTACCTTTATATACTGATTGCCAGCCTGACCATTGCCAGCCCCGGGCCAGGAGTGCTTCTGACGCTGACCAACACCCTGAATTATAATCTGCGTAATGCAATGGCGGGGATTATCGGCGTGGCGGTGGGGATGGGCGTCATATCGATTATTGCTGCCAGCAGCGTTGGCGTGATGATTACCACCTCTCAGCTGACGCTGTTGATAGTCAAGGGGATTGGGGCGGCCTATCTGATCTATCTGGGCGTAAAGCTCTTTCGCTCGGTGCCCCGCACGCTGAATCAACCTCTCTCTTCTGCCGATTCAACGATGCCTTCCGCCAGCCAGCGGTTTCGTCAGGGAGTACTGGTGTCGTTGTTTAATCCCAAACCCATTGTGTTTTTTATGGCGCTGTTTCCCCAGTTTATTCATCCGCAGCAGCCCTTTATTCCGCAGTTCAGCGTGCTGTCGATAACCTTCTGTATTCTGGTGGTTGTCATTCATTCACTCTACGGCCTTTTCGCACACAGCGTAAAAACGAAAATGTCGTCCGGGAATGCCTTCGTTAAGCTGAATAAAACCGGTGGCATCGTGTTTGTGTGTTTTGCCGTCGGTCTTATTGTTTCCGCCGTTCATCCTTATTTGCCGCTATCATCGTGAGGGCGCCGCGTTAAGGCAAGGGGCCCTGCGTTCAGCCCATCTGCGCCAGCTGGCCGCGCAGCACCTCCACGCCCTGTTCGATGGCGTCAGGGTGAATGGCGTGGAACCCCATCCGGAAGAAGTTAGCCGGCGGCGCGTCGCTGAGAAAATGCCGCGCGCCGGGCTCAATCAGCACCCCGGCGTGGGCGGCGCGCCAGGTCAGCTGCTGGGTGTTGATTTGCTCCGGCGTGGCCAGCCAGAACGCGTTGGCGTGTTCGCTGCCGGGGATGATTTGGCACTCCGGCAGATGCTGCTGTAGCGCGTTGTTGAGACGGTCCCAGCGCTGGGCAGAGTCGTAATGGTAGCGCCGCAGGTGGGTTTCATAGTGGCCCTGGGCGAGGAAATGGGCCATCTGATACTGAATATTGGTCGGCGGATGGCGGTACACCAGCCGGCGCAGCGCCCGGGCTTCATCAATCAGATCCGGGTCAGCGACCATAAAGCCCAGCCGCAGGCCCGGCGATAGCGCTTTTGACAGGCTACTCACGTAGATCACTCTACCGCAGCGATCGCTGGCCTTCAGCGCCGGCAGCGGGTTGAGCATAAAGTTACTTTCAGAGTCGTAATCGTCCTCAATAATCACCGCATCATGGCGAGCGGCATGCTCCAGCAGCTGGTCGCGCCGCGCCTTACTCATCGCCACCCCGGTTGGCACCTGGTGCCCGGGGGTGACGTAGTAGTAATCGCAGGGGGCGTCGTTGAGGACGATCCCTTGTTCATCCACCGGATGCGGCACAATATCGGTATCGGCAAGCAGAAAGGTGTTAATGGCCTCGCGGAAGCAGGGATTCTCCACGCCAACGCGCGTGCTGGATGACATCAGCAGGCGCGTCAGCAGGTACAGCGCGTTTTGCGAACCGAGGGTAATCAGAATCTCGTCCGGCGAGGCGACAATGCCGCGTTTGGGCAGTACCCGGGTGCGGATCTGCTCAATCAGCATCGGCACGTCGCGATCGATGTGATCCACCACCCACTCCGGGTCGCGAACCCCGCCGTGCAGCCAGTTTGCCGCCGAGCGCCAGGTCGCCAGCGGGAACTGGCGTGTATCCGGCTGGCCGTAGATAAACGGATAGCGGTAGTTCATCCAGCCGGCCGGCTTCAGAATCGACTCCTGCTGGCTGGGGGTGATTTGCAGCCGCGTGCCCCAGCGTGGTGCAGAACCCTCGTCCTGCGGTGCAGCTTCCGGCGCCGAAGCGGGGCTGGCGTGCTGGTAATCCGGATGCAGGTAATAACCGCTGCGCGGGCGACTCACGAGGTATCCCTCGTTAACCAGACCCTCAAAAACCAGCGCCGTGGTGTTGCGCGAGACCCGCAGCTGGCTGGCCAGCTGGCGGCAGGAGGGGAGCGGCGTGTCGGCGGAAAAAATGCCGCCCAGAATGGCGTTAATCAGCGTCTCGCGCACCTGCTCCTGCAAACCGCGGCGCGGGTCGAAATCAACGTGTAACAGGTGTCGGATCATGCCTGGCTCCTTACTCAAACGCTCAGTACAGACACTGGAGCAAATTCCATACCACCCTGAGAATGACTGACACATCCGCGCGGTGAATCTGGCTCTATCCGGAAATTAAAAACGCTCCCTACAGTAAAAACGTATTCATCAGTCGCGGACCGGAACTTCCGTCGGCACATATTTTGCAAAACCTTTTCATGTTCTGGAGTGAACACGTCTGGCGAATTAATTAGGGGTGAATTAATGAAAAAATCATTAGGTTCAATTTGTCTGGGCGCCATCATGGTGATGGCCTTTTCTTATCACGCAGCCGCCGCGGATCTTCCGGAAATAGAAAAATCTGGCACCCTGAAAGTCGCAACCGAAGATGATTACGCGCCTTTTAACTTTATGAATAACGGCCAGGCGGATGGCTTCAACAAAGATATGCTCGATGAATTACGCAAATATGCGAAATTCAATGTCGACCAGAGCATTTTGCCGTGGACCGGATTATTGGCGGCGGTTTCTACCGGGCAATACGATATGGCCTTAACCGGCGCGGTAATTACCGACGATCGTCTCAAGGTCTTTGATTTCACGCCGCCGTGGGCGTCAGCGCAGCACTATTTTGTCAAACGCGCGGGCGATAATTCATTGAACACCATTGCCGAACTGAGCGGGAAAAAGGTGGGCGTGCAGGCGGGCAGCGCGCTGCTGGCAAGGCTGCCGGAACTGAAAGCGATGCTGGAGAAAACCGGCGGTAAGCTGGGGCCTGTGGTGGAGTATCCCTCCTACCCGGAAGCTTACGCCGATCTTGCCAACAAACGCCTGGACTACGTGATTAACGTGGTTATCTCGGTCAACGACCTGGCGAAGGCCAAACCGAAGGTGTTCGCCAAAGGTCTGGCGGTATCCGGCCCGGGCTATATGGCCTGGCCGATCCCGAAAAACTCGCCGCAGCTGCTGGCCTATATGACCAAGTTTATGAACCACATGAAGGAGACCGGCAAGCTCGCGGAACTCCAGAAAAAGTGGTTTGGCGAAACCTATGACGATCTTCCGAACGTGCCAATCACCAGCCCGGAACAGTTCCATAAATTGGCCGGTCTGTAATGCGTTTTGCGGCGGGTAACCGCCGCCCGTTGAGTGAAGGAGGGCTTCATGGATGCAATTTCCTGGCAGTTACTGATTGAAGGCGCATGGACGACCCTCTGGATTTCGGCCATCGCCATTGCCTTTGGGGTGGTGATTGGCCTGCTGATTGCGCTGGTGCGCATGCTGCGCATTCCGGTTATCGATCAGCTGCTGGTGGTCTATATCAGCCTCGCCCGCGCGACGCCGCTGGTCACGCTGGTGCTGTTCCTGTTTCTTTCTCTGCCGACCGTTGGGATTAACCTCGACAAAAACGTCGCAGCGATAGTGGCGCTGACGCTCAATACCTCGGCCTTTAACGCCGAAATCTGGCGCAACGCCTTTCGCACTTTTCCCCGCGAACAGCGGGAAGCGGCGGAGTCGGTCGGGATGCGCCGCTGGGCCTACTTCCGCTACATCATGCTGCCGCAGATGTGGATTGAAAGCCTGCCCGCGCTGGTTAACGAGATGTCGTTCCTGATTAAGGGCAGTCCGGCCATTGCGGTGATTGGCGTGGTGGATTTGACGCGCGTCACCAACCGGATTTCTTCGGTCACCTATGAACCCCTTTCGCCGATTCTGGCGGCGGGTCTGCTGTACGTGGTGATTATTGGCCTGCTGCTGAAACTGCAGGGAATGGCCGAGCGTAAAGCGAAGCGTCTGGCGCGATAAACACGGGAGGTGCTATGAATCAGTGGGCCGTTATCTGGTCGGTGCGCGACAGCTTTATTGCCGGTTTACTCGCCACCCTTGAGCTTTTTATTACCGCGGCAATTGCCGGATTAATTATCGGCGTTGTCCTGTGCTATTTAAGCGAATATCAAAAGAAAACCCTTAACCGGCTTATTATTGCCTTTGTCAGCTTAATGCGGGCGATTCCCTTTTTGATCCTCGCCTATTTGCTCTATTACGGGCTGCCGCAAGTGGGTATTAGTATGGAGCCCTGGACCGCCGGCTTAATTGCCTTAATTATCTACCACGGCGCCTATTTCTTTGAGATTTTGCGCAGCCAGCGGCGGGTATTTTCCGGTGGCTATATTGAGGCGGCGGTCGCGCAGGGGTTTTCGCGCTACAAAATATTCCGCCGCATTATTCTGCCCAATATTCTCTCTTCCGCGCTCCCGCTGATGGGGAACCAGCTGATTATCTGCCTGAAAGATACCGCGTTTCTCAGCATTATCACCGTCCAGGAGATAACCGCTGCGGCTAACAGCGTGCAGGCCACTTATTTTATCCCGTTTAACGCTTTTATCGTCGCGATTGGGCTCTACTGGGCGATCAGCATCCTGCTGGAGCTGCTGATTAAGCGTCTGAGCGCCTGGGGAGTCAGAAGAGGAATGAGTCATGTCTGATACTACTGCTGTAAGCGTCAAAAACGTCTCTAAACAGTTTGATAACATTGAAGTTCTTCGTGATATCAACCTGACGGTAGAGAAGGGGACCGTGGTGAGCATTCTCGGCTCATCGGGGTCGGGTAAATCGACGCTGCTGCGCTGCATGAACTGGCTGGAACAGCCGGATCGCGGCGAGATCCGCATCAGCGGCCAGCGGCTGGGGATTGATGAGCATAATGGCCGCGCGATGTCCCATCGCCAGCTGTCGAAAATCCGCGAGCGGGTTGGGATGGTGTTCCAGAGCTTTAACCTGTGGCCGCACCTGACGGTGCAGCAGAACGTCAGCGAAGCGCTGCTGCACGTGAAGGGGATGAAGCGTGATGAAGCCAAAACCATCGCCATGCAGCAGCTGGAGAAAGTGGGGATGGCGCATAAAGCCGACGTTTATCCGATTACGCTCTCCGGCGGACAGAAGCAGCGGGTGGCGATTGCCCGTTCGCTGGCGATGTCGCCGGAGGTTATTCTGTTTGATGAGCCGACCTCGGCGCTGGACCCCGAGCTGGTCAATGAGGTGCTGGGCGTGATGAAGGCGCTGGCCGCCGAGGGCTACACGATGGTGGTGGTGACCCATGAGATGGATTTTGCGCGCCAGGTCTCGGATGAGGTGGTGTTTCTCGAAAAAGGGTTGTTGATAGAGAAGGCGCCGCCGGAGAAGTTTTTCACCAATCCGGATTCCGAGCGCGTCAGGCAGTTTTTGCAGAGCAGCCGGTAAGCATCAGGGCCGTTCTCCCCGGTCGCGCTGCGCTTACCGGGGCTACGGGTTTCCAGCCGTCAGCGGGGAGTAGCCCGGGTAAGGCGTTTACGCCGCGACCCGGGATTTCCGGGCCCGGTGTTGGAGGGGGGCAGATTGGGAAGATCGAGTAGCCCGGACAGGCGCGTCAAGCGCCGCCTCCGGGAAAGCGTGCAAGGGTTCCGTTCACTATTATCCCGCAGAAAATGTCTCAACGTGGTAGGTGAACGGGTAAAGGGGGAGAAAACCGTCTCCCCCTTTACAATCCCCGCGGTCCCGCAAAGAAATCGGTGCTGCGCACTGCGCTCACCTCCCGGACCTCAGCCTGCGGTCGGCTCAACTCGACATCACTGTCTCGATTCGCCTCTGTCCGCCATCCCTGGCGGCCAGCCCTTGTCTTCGGCCCTCCGGTTCGCCGATTTCAGCGGGCACCAGGGCATCGCTGTATATCCCGTTGTTTCAGAGGCATATCCGCCGCGGCATGAAACTCTCCCGGAAGCGGCGCTTACGCACCTCTCCGCTCTACCAAACCTTAATCCCGATCGATCGCGAACGGCTGCCAGGCCTGACGCACCGGCATCACCTCGACCCGGTTGATATTCATATGGTCCGGCAGCGTGGCGATGTAAAACATCTGTTCGGCAATATCCCGCGCGCTCAGCGGCGTGGTGCCGCGATACAAGTTGTCCGACGCCGCCTGGTCGCCTTTGGTACGCACCAGGGTAAATTCCGTCTCGGCAATCCCCGGCGCGAGATCGGTCACGCGCACTCCTGTCCCCAGCAGATCGCAGCGCAGGTTATAGCTGAACTGCTTCACGAAAGCCTTGCTGGCGCCGTAGACGTGGCTGCCGGGATAGGGCCACTGCCCGGCGATAGAGCCGATATTGATGATGCTCGCGCCCGCGCCGTGGTTAATCAGCGTCGGCAGCAGCGCGTGGGTCACGTTAACCAGCCCGGTGACGTTGGTATCGATCATCGTTTTCCAGTCGTCCAGATCCACTTTCTGCGCGGGCTGCGGCGACAGCGCCAGCCCGGCGTTGTTAATCAGTGCCGTGATATCGGCGAAGCCCGCGGGCAGGGCCGCCACGGCCGCGGCGACCGCATCGCTATCGCGCACGTCGAGTTCGATAATGTGCACCGGCACCTGCGAGGCGAGCTTGTCCTGTAACTTCTTTAGCCGCTCAAAACGGCGTCCGCTCAGCACCAGCGACCAGCCCGCATCGGCGAAGACCTGCGCCGCCGCTTCCCCAAAACCCGAGGTCGCCCCGGTAATAAACACCACTTTGCTCGTTGCCATTTCATTCTCCTGTGCAGGTTGACGCTCCCACTATAGAAACCCCTCGCGCGCGGGCACAGGGCCAGTCAGGCGAAAATGATGTGACACGGTGTCACATCATTTTCGCCTGACTGGCTCTATCCGTTTCTCCTCTGAACGACCAATGATGAGGCCAACAACAACGACATGAGAGAGGGCAGGGTATGAAGCTGGCACTACAGAACGAGGTAGCGATAAGCAATGATGAAGTTCGGCAGCTGGATCGCGCTTATGTGTTTCATTCATGGTCGATGCAGGGCAATTTACATCCGCTGGTGATCGCCGGAGCGAAAGGCTGCGAGCTGTGGGATTACGAAGGCAATACTTACCTGGATTTCAGCAGCCAGCTGGTCAACGTCAACATTGGCTATCAGCATCCTCGCGTGCTGGCGGCGATGAAAGCCCAGCTGGAAGAGCTGGTGACCATCGCGCCCGCCACCGCCAACCTCGCCCGCGGCGAAGCGGCGAAGCGGATTGTCGAGCTGGCGCCGGAAGGCTTTAGCAAAGTGTTCTTCACCAACGCCGGCGCCGATGCCAACGAGAACGCCATCCGTATGGCGCGGCTCTATACCGGGCGCGATAAAGTGCTCTCCGCCTATCGCTCCTATCACGGTAATACCGGCAGCGCGATTGCCGCCACCGGTGACTGGCGGCGCGTGCCGAACGAGTATTCGCGCGGTCACGTTCACTTCTTTAACCCCTATCTCTACCGCAGCGAATTTAACGCCACGACGGAAGAGGAGGAGTGCCAGCGCGCGCTGGCCCATCTGCGGCGGATGATCGAATGCGAAGGCCCGAACGCGATAGCCGCGATTCTGCTGGAGTCGATTCCGGGCACTGCCGGGATTCTTGTCCCGCCGGAGGGCTATATGCAGGGCGTGCGGGCGCTGGCCGACGAGTTTGGTATTGTGCTGATCCTCGATGAAGTGATGGCCGGTTTTGGTCGTACCGGGAGCTGGTTCGCCTTTGAGCAGGATGGCGTGGTGCCAGATCTGGTGACGTTCGCCAAAGGGGTTAACGCCGGCTACGTCCCGGCCGGCGGCGTGCTGATTAGCGAGCCAATCGCCCGCTACTTTGATGACCATTTCTTTGCCGGGGGGCTGACCTATTCCGGCCATCCGCTGGCGATGGCGGCGATTGTCGCCACCATTGACGCGATGAAAGAAGAGAAGGTGGTGGAAAACGCGGCGACCATCGGCAATGAGGTGCTGCGTCCGGGGCTGGAAGCGCTGGCGGAGAAGCACGCGATTATCGGCAACGTGCGCGGCCGCGGTCTGTTCCAGGCGCTGGAGCTGGTCAGCAGCCGCGAACATAAAACGCCGCTGGGCGCGGCCGATATGGCGGCCATTAAAGGCGCGTTGACCGAAGCCGGCCTGCTGGCGTTTGTCGTGGAAAATCGCATTCACGTGGTGCCGCCGTGCACCATCAGCGCCGAACAGGTGGCAAAAGGGCTGGCGATTTTTGATGCGGTATTCGCCCGCTTCGCGAGCCTGGCGAAGTAAGAGGATGATTTCCCGGGTCGCGGCGTAAACGCCTTACCGGGGCCATCCACTCGTAGTCCCGCTAAGCCTCGCGCAAGCGGGGCTAATTTTCAACCCATCTTAACTTAATAGCTTATTCTGCCAGCATCTTCCTGCAATCCGGGTTTCTTGATATAACAACCTGATAACACTACGGGAGAGATAAGCGTGCCGGAAATCAATGAATTTGGTCAGCAGGTCAACGATCGCGTGCCCGGCTGGCAGGGCGCGGGGCTTCTGCGCCGCACGGCGTTAAATGGCCGCTTTTGCCGGCTGGAGCCGCTGGATACCGAGTGGCACGCGGCGGATCTGTTTGCCGCGTATGCCCTCGGCGATGACAGCGACTGGACGTGGCTTGCCAGCAACTGCCCGCAGAGCGTGGAGTCAACGGCGCACTGGATCACCGGCAAGGTCATGGACGACGGGCTGGTGCCGTATGCGGTTATCGATCTGCATGCCGAGCGGGCCGTCGGGCTGGTCAGCTATATGGCGATTGAACGGGCGATGGGCACGGTGGAGATTGGCCACGTCACCTGGTCGCGGGCGATGAAAAATACGCCGCTCGGCACCGAGGCGGTATGGCTGCTGCTGCAAAATGGTTTTGCTCACGGCTATCGTCGGCTGGAGTGGAAGTGCGACTCGATGAATCTCGCCTCCCGCCGCGCCGCCGACCGGCTGGGGTTTACCTGGGAAGGGCGTCTTCGCCAGAGGATGGTGCGCAAAGGACGCACCCGCGATAGCGATATGCTGTCGATTATTGATAGCGAATGGCACGCGCGCGACGCGGCGCTACGGGCGTGGCTGGCGCCGGAGAACTTTGATGCTGGTGGACGGCAGATAAAGCGGCTGGAAGATTTTCGCTAGTTTTTCCTCACCCTAACCCTCTCCCGCAGGGAGAGGGGCGGGGGCTTACTCTTACCGGCGAACCGGCGCGCCGTTCGCCACGTAATACGCCGCGGTGCTCTTCGGCAGCGGCTGACGGCCGCGAATGGCGTCAGCCATTTTTTCGCCAATCATGATGGTGGTCGCGTTAAGGTTGCCGGTAATAATCTGCGGCATAATCGAGGCGTCGACGACGCGCAGGCCTTCCAGCCCGTGAACCCGACCTTCGCCATCGACCACCGCCATCTCGTCGTAGCCCATTTTACAGGTACCGCAGGGGTGGAAGGCGGTTTCCGCATGGTTGCGCACGAACTCATCCAGTTCGGCATCGCTCTGGCACTCAATGCCCGGACTGATCTCCCGGCCGCGATAGTTATCCAGCGCCGGCTGGCTCATGATCTCACGGGTGATGCGAATGGCGTCGCGGAACTCCTGCCAGTCCTGTTCATGCGACATATAGTTGAACAGGATCGCCGGATGCTGGTGCGGGTCGCGCGACTTCAGACGCACGTGGCCGCGGCTTGGGGAGCGCATGGAGCCGACGTGGCACTGGAATCCGTGCTCTTTCACCGCGTTTGAGCCGTTGTAGTTAATCGCTACCGGCAGGAAGTGGTACTGAATATTCGGCCACGCAAAGGCTTCCCGGCTGCGAATAAATCCGCCCGCTTCAAACTGGTTGCTGGCGCCAATGCCGGTCCCGCCGAACAGCCACTCGGCGCCGATTTTCGGTTGGTTCCACCACTGCAGCGCCGGGTAAAGCGACACCGGCTCTTTACATTCGTACTGCAGGTACATCTCCAGATGATCCTGCAGGTTCTCGCCGACGCCGGGCAGGGCGTGAACCAGCGGAATATCGAACTGGCGCAACAGTTCCGGGTTGCCGACGCCGGAGCGCTGCAGGATCTGCGGCGAAGCGATAGCCCCCGCGCAGAGCAGCACTTCTTTATTGGCGGTGGCTTTTGACGGCGCGGCGCTGTCGCCCTCCAGCCATTCGACGCCGACGGCGCGCTTGCCGGCAAAAATAATATGATCGGTCAGCGCGTGGGTGCGAATAGTCAGATTGGGACGCGCGCGCGCCTGGTCGAGATAGCCGCGCGCGGTGCTGGCGCGGCGTCCCTGCGGCGTCACGGTACGATCCATCGGGCCAAACCCTTCCTGCTGATAGCCGTTGAGATCGTCGGTGCGGGGGTAGCCGGCCTGTACGCCGGCTTCAATCATCGCGTGGAACAGCGGATTATTGCCCTGCTTTGGCGTGGTGACGCTGACCGGGCCGTCGCCGCCGTGGTAGTCGTTGGCGCCGATATCGCGGGTTTCCGCTTTGCGGTAGTAGGGCAGGCAGTCGAGGTAGCTCCAGTGCTCCAGCCCCGGCGCCGAGGCCCAGTTGTCGAGATCCATGGCGTTGCCACGGATATAGCACATGCCGTTAATTAACGAGGATCCGCCGAGGCCTTTTCCGCGTCCGCACTCCATGCGGCGATGGTTCATATGCGGTTCAGGCTCGGTCTCGTAAGCCCAGTTATAGCGCCGACCCTGGAGGGGAAAGGCCAGCGCGGCGGGCATCTGGGTGCGGAAGTCGAAACGGTAATCCGGGCCGCCCGCTTCCAGCAGCAGGACGGTGGTATCGGGATCTTTCGTCAATCGTGTCGCCAGTACGTTGCCGGCGGAACCGGCACCAATAATAATGTAGTCAAACTGCAAAAATGACCTCCTGGTTAAAATATGGATTGAAACGGACCCATCTCAACCTGGATGGATTTGACCTGGGTGTAGCTGTGCAGCGTCTGTACGCCGTTTTCGCGGCCAATACCGGAGTGCTTGTAGCCGCCAACCGGCATCTCCGCCGGGGATTCACCCCAGGTGTTGATCCAGCAGATCCCGGCCTCCAGCTGATGAATCAGGCGATGGGCGCGGTTTAAATCCGGCGTGACGACGCCGGCGGCGAGGCCATATTCGGTGGCGTTGGCGCGGCGGAGGGCCTCTTCTTCATCGTCGTAGCTCAGAATCGACATCACCGGGCCGAAGATCTCTTCCCGGACGATGGTCATCTGGTCATCGCAGTCGGTAAACACCGTCGGGGCGACCCACGCGCCGCGGTCGAAGCCTTCGCCTTTCAGCACCTCGCCGCCGCAGAGCAGGCGCGCGCCTTCTTGTTTACCCGTCTCGATGTAGCGCAGCACGTTCTCGCGGTGTGGAAAGCTCACCAGCGGTCCGAAGTTGGTGCTTTCAGCAAACAGATCGCCGGGGCGGATACGCGCCACGCGAGCGAGGATTTTCTCTTCAAACGCCGCCTTCAGGCGCGCCGGAACGAATAGCCGGGTGCCGTTGGTGCAGACCTGTCCTGAGCTATAGAAGTTAGCCATCATCGCGATGTCGGCGGCGAGGTCGAGGCTGGCGTCTTCGCAGACGATCAGCGGCGATTTACCGCCCAGCTCCATGGTCACTTCTTTCAGTGAAGAAGCGGCGGCGTTGGCCATCACTTTTTTGCCGCTGGCGACGCCGCCGGTAAAGGAGATTTTGGCGATGTCCGGGTGCTCGGTGAGATACTGGCCGGTTTCGGCGCCGGTGCCCGGCAGCACGTTAAATACCCCCGCCGGCAGTCCCGCCTCGCGGTAAATTTCCGCCAGCTTCAGGGCGGTGAGCGGGGTGACCTCACTCGGCTTAAAGATCATCGCGTTTCCGGCCGCCAGCGCCGGGGCTGATTTCCATAAGGCGATCTGGATCGGATAGTTCCAGGCGCCGATCCCGGCGACCACCCCCAGCGGTTCCCGGCGGGTATAGAAAAATGCGCTGTCGCGCAGCGGGATCTGGCTCCCTTCCAGCGCCGGGATCAGGCCCGCGTAGTACTCCAGCACATCCGCGCCGGTGACGATATCGACGGCGGCGGTTTCGCTCAGCGGTTTGCCGGTATCGAGGGTTTCCAGACGCGCCAGTTCGTCGTTGCGAGCACGCAGAATATCCACCGCTTTACGCAAAATGCGCGAACGTTCCATGGCGCTCATCGCCGCCCAGATTTTTTGCCCTTTTTGGGCGCTTTTTACCGCCCGGTCGACGTCTTCGCGCCCGGCGGCCTGGACGGTCGCCAGCACTTCCCCATTGGCGGGGTTAATCGTCTCGAAGGTTTTACCGCTGGTGGCGGAAACATAACCACCGTCGATGTAAAGCTGCTGTTCGGCCATTCGGGACATGGGTCCTCCATTAGTGAGAAGTCGGTGGCAGGTATTGGCTGATGAAGTGCTCGGCGAGCGTTTCGGCGCGGGCTTTATCCAGCGGTTTACCGCTCAGCGCCGCGCGTAGCCACAGCCCGTCGATCAGCGCGGCGAGACCGTATCCGGCCTCCTGCGCCTCTTCGCGCGACAGGGCGCGCTGAAACTCATAGACGATATTCGACAGTAGTCGTCGGCTGCTGACCTGCTGCAGGCGATAGAGCATCGGCTGATGCATGCTGCTGGCCCAAAAGGCGAGCCAGGCCTTCATCGCCGCGCTGCTTATCTGGCTATCGTCGAAGTTGCCCGCCACGATGGCGCGCAGGCGTTCCCGCGGGCCGGCCCCGGGCAGGGCGTGCAGGCGGCTCAACACCGCCTGGCGCAGCTGGCCGGTAATATCGCGCATCGTCGCTTCCAGCAACCCGTTCTTATCCTTGAAATAGTGGCTGATGATGCCGGTCGATACGCCAGCCCGCCGGGCGATCTGCGCGACGGTGGCATCGTGCATTCCCACTTCATTGATGGCGGCCAGGGTGGCGTCAATCAGCTGCCGCTGCCGTATCGGTTGCATCCCCAGTTTGGGCATTTCGTAGACTCCATTCATCAGCTTTGTTTATCTATTAAAGCGGTTTTTGATTGGACGTTCAATATAAAATGTGTCTTAATTGTTGCGGATTTTGGTTTTAATAGTTGCTAAAACAGTAAGGAGAATGGATGACAGACCTTTCGCCGAGCAGAGAAAAGGACAAAATCAATCCGGTGGTTTTTTACACTTCCGCCGGACTGATTTTGTTGTTTTCCCTGATGACTCTCTTCTTCAGCGATTTTTCCGCGGCCTGGATTGGCCGTACCCTGAACTGGGTTTCCCGCACCTTTGGCTGGTACTATTTGCTCGCCGCGACGCTGTATATCGTGTTTGTGGTGTGCATCGCCTGCTCGCGTTTCGGTTCGGTGAAGCTCGGGCCGGAACACTCGAAGCCGGAATTTAGCGTGCTCAGCTGGGCGGCAATGCTGTTCGCCGCCGGTATCGGCATCGACCTGATGTTCTTCTCCGTCGCCGAACCGGTGACCCAGTATATGCAGCCGCCGGAAGGGGCGGGGCAGACCATGGAGGCGGCGCGCCAGGCGATGGTATGGACGCTGTTTCACTACGGGCTGACCGGATGGTCGATGTATGCCCTGATGGGGATGGCGCTGGGATACTTTAGCTATCGTTATAATTTACCCCTGACCATCCGCTCCGCGCTCTATCCGATCTTCGGCAAGAAGATTAATGGTCCGATTGGCCACAGCGTGGATATCGCCGCCGTTATCGGCACCATCTTCGGTATCGCCACCACCCTCGGGATTGGCGTGGTGCAGCTAAACTACGGCCTCAACGTGCTGTTTGATATTCCGGATTCGCTGGGGGCGAAAGCGGCGCTGATCGTACTGTCGGTGATAATCGCCACTATCTCGGTGACCTCTGGGGTGGATAAAGGCATCCGTATTCTTTCCGAGCTTAACGTGGTGCTGGCCCTCGGGCTGATCCTGTTCATCCTGTTTATGGGCGACACCGAGTTTCTGCTCAACGCGCTGGTGCTCAACGTTGGCGACTATGTGAATCGTTTTATGGGCATGACCCTTAACAGCTTCGCCTTCGATCGTCCGGTAGAGTGGATGAATAACTGGACCCTGTTCTTCTGGGCGTGGTGGGTGGCGTGGTCGCCGTTTGTCGGCCTGTTCCTGGCGCGTATTTCACGTGGACGCACCATTCGTCAGTTTGTGGTGGGAACGCTGATTATCCCGTTCACCTTTACCCTGCTGTGGCTGTCGGTGTTCGGCAATAGCGCGCTGTATGAAATCATCCACGGCAACGCGGCCTTCGCCGCCGAGGCGGTCGCCCACCCGGAGCGCGGCTTCTATAACCTGCTGGCGCAATATCCGGCGTTTACCTTTAGCGCTTCGGTGGCAACCATTACCGGCCTGCTGTTCTATGTGACCTCCGCGGATTCCGGGGCGCTGGTGCTGGGTAACTTCACCTCGACGCTGAAGGATATCAACAGCGATGCGCCAAACTGGCTGCGCATCTTCTGGTCGATGGTTATCGGCCTGCTGACCCTGGGGATGCTGATGACTAACGGCATTTCCGCCCTGCAGAACGCAACGGTGATTATGGGGCTGCCGTTTAGCTTCGTGATCTTCTTCGTGATGGCGGGGTTATATAAGTCGCTGAAGGTTGAGGATTATCGCCGCGAGAGCGCCAACCGCGACACCGCCCCGCGACCGCTCGGCGTGCAGGATCGCCTGAGCTGGAAGAAGCGCCTGTCGCGGCTGATGAACTACCCCGGCACGCGCTATACCCGCCAGATGATGGAGACGGTGTGCTTCCCTGCGATGGAAGAGGTGGCGCAGGAGCTGAAGCTGCGCGGCGCTTACGTCGAGCTGAAAAGCCTGCCGCCGGAAGAGGGAGACAGCCTTGGCCATCTTGACCTGCTGGTGCATATGGGCGATGAGCAGAACTTTGTTTATCAGATCTGGCCGCAGCAGTACGCCATTCCCGGCTTTACCTACCGGGCGCGCAGCGGGAAGTCGACCTACTATCGTCTGGAGACCTTCCTGCTGGAAGGGAGTCAGGGCAACGACCTGATGGACTACAGCAAAGAACAGGTCATTACCGATATTCTTGACCAGTACGAGCGTCATTTGAACTTTATCCACCTGCATCGCGAAGCGCCGGGCAACAGCGTGACCTTCCCCGGAATGTAGGCCGTCTAAACGTTTTCTGAAAAAGGGATTTAGCTGGTTAAATATACAGTGAGTTGCGCAGGGAAGCGTATGATGGCGGCGGGTGCCTGAGGCTTTCTGCGTTCAGGCTTAGGTGAGGATTCAGAAAGACGAAGCCCCAGGAGATGTTCCCATCAACCTGAGGCTCACGATCCAACCCTAGCACGTTGGATAGTAGCCTCTTCTTCGCATGGAGGCAACGAGATGCTGACAACATACGCCCTGGTGGCAATCATCGTGCTGTGTCTGACAGCGCTGGGATTGACGTTAATGGTGCGCGATTCGCTGTGCGAGCTGAGCATCAAAGAACGTAGTATGGAGTTCAAGGCCGTTCTCGCTTACGAAACGAAGAAGTAGCCGGTATGCGGGGAGCTATCCCCGCTTATCCGCAGGCTGGGTAAGGAACCTTAAGGCACCTTTTTCTGCTTATGGGGGCAGGATGGACGGCGAGAGAACATCGACCGGTTAAAACAATCGCGCCGCCACCCTGCATACTGCTTCGCTGACGTTAACCTCACCCTTACCGGCATTTTTCTACGCTAAATCCGTTCTACCAGCAGACAAAACCACCATCAACCACCAGGTCAACGCCGGTACAGAACGATGCGGCATCGCTGGCGAGGAACAGCGCCGGGCCGGCCATCTCCTCAACCTTCGCCATGCGCTGGATCGGCGTCTGGCTTTCGAATTCGCGAGTCTGATGAACCATCTCGGGCCGGGTGTTCATCGGCGTGGCGGTGTAGCCGGGGCTGATGGAGTTGACCCGAATCCCTTTGCCAATCCACTCCATCGCCAGGCTTTTTGACAGGTGGATCACGCCCGCCTTGGAGCAGTTATAGTGCGCCTGATCGAGGCCGCGGTTAACGATAATGCCGGACATCGAGGCGATATTAATAATCGAACCGCCGCCCGTTTCCTGCATTAGCTCGGCTTCCGCTTTACAAGAGTTCCATACGCCGGTGAGGTTAATATCGATCACCCGCTGCCACTGCTCTGTTTCCATCTCCAGCGCCGGATTGGCGTTGGCGATACCGGCGGCATTGACGGCGATATCAAGGCGGCCAAAGCGGCTTTTCGCTAATGCCACGCCGGCGCGTAGGTCGCTGAGCTGGCGCACATCGCCGGTGTAGAAGCAGGCCTCTCCGCCGATGGCTTCAATATTTTTGACGGTTTCTGCAAGGCCGCCGTCTTCACGGAGATCGAAGCAGACGACCCGAGCCCCCGCGCTGGCGAGCCCGTAAGCAATCATCTGGCCGATGCCGCTGCCCGCGCCGGTGACAAAGGCTACGCGGTCCTGCAGATTAAACAGCTGTTGGGCAAAATCTTTTGCGATCATAGTCATTTCTCTCTGAATAAATATCCTGCGGCACGCCAGGCGACCAAACCGTGCCGATCTGTAGCCCGGGTAAGGCGTCAGCCGCAACCCGGGGAAACAGCCCAACTACGACATAATCAAGCCGCCGTCGATATTGATGGTCTGCCCGGTGAGGTAGCGCGCATCATCGGAAGCCAGGAATGCCACCAGCCCGGCAACGTCTTCCGGTTTGCCGGCGCGCTTCATCGGAATGCCTTCGACCCACTCCGCCATCAGCTCGCCTTTACCGTAGCGCTTCTGCTCGGTGCTGAGGATTTCGCCCCAGACGCGGTCGTTGTAATCCCACATCTCGCTTTCGATAATGCCCGGACAGAAGGCGTTGACGGTGATATTCCACGGCGCCAGCTCGTGGGCCAGGCTCTGGGTGATGCCGATCACGCCCATTTTGCTGGCGGCATAGTGCGGGGTGTAGATAAACCCCTGGCGGCCCTGGCCGGAAGAGGTGTTGATCAGGCTGCCGTGGTTCTGTTTGACCATATATTTGGCGGCTTCGCGGCAGCACAGCCAGACGCCGGTGGTGTTAACCGCCAGCACTTTTTCAAAGTCGGCCTTCGGCATACGATCGTAATAGTCGATGGTGATCACCCCCGCGTTCTGGATAGAGACGTCGATGGTGCCAAAACGCGCCGCCGCCTGCTCGTACAGCGACTGCACCTGCGCTTCATCGGTGACATCAACCTGCAACGACAGGATATCGGCCTGATAGCGCTGGCGTAAGGTTTCCGCCGTTTCGTGGACGCGCTCGGCGTTAGAGACCATCACCAGATTCGCGCCGTCGCGAGCAAAGCGCTCGGCAATACCGGCGCCAATTCCGCGGCAGGCCCCGGTGATAACCACCGTTTTATTTGTGAAATTTCTTTGCATATTTTTCATCCCTTATAGAGGCCGGACGGCAGAGGGTCCGGCGGGGTAATAAAGACGTGATTAACTGGTGGCTCCTGCCGCAGCCAGCTTCTCCTCATGACGGCGCATCAGGATGACTTTGTTCTGCAGTTTTTGCTGGAACTGGTCGACGACGACGGCGGTGACGATAACCACCCCCTTAATGACCATCTGCCAGAAATCGCTGACGCCCATCATCACCATGCCGTCGGCGAGGAAGACGATGACGAACGCGCCGATGATTGAGCCGGTCACCCGACCGCGACCGCCCGCCAGCGCGGTTCCGCCGAGCACGGTGGCGCCGATGGCGTCCATTTCGAACATATTGCCGGTCATCGGGTGCGCGGTTTGTAGCTGGGAGGCGACGATAAGGCCAACGAACGCCGAGCACAGGCCGGAGAAGGCGTAAACAAAGATTTTTGCTTTGACGATAGGCACGCCGGCCAGGCGTGCGGCGGATTCGTTACCGCCGATGGCGTAGATATAGCGGCCCAGCGGGGTTTTGGTGGTTAGCCAGTAGCCCAGCAGCAGGAAGCCGATCATCAGCCAGATTGGCAGATAGATGCCTAACAGCGTCCCGGATCCCAGGGTGGAGAAACCGGTGTTGCCCAGCGCTTCCATACCGTTGAGGTTGGGGTAGGTGCTGCCGTCGTTGAACAGCAGCGCCGAGCCTCTGGCGACATACATCATGCCCAGGGTGCAGATAAAGGGCGCGACGCCGAAGCGGGTGATGACCGCGCCGTTAACGAAGCCGACCAGCACGCCGAAGAGCGCCACGCAGAGGATCACTTCCGGTACGTTGAAGAAGATAACGCTGCCGTTCCATAAGGGCAGGCCGTTGGTTAACAGCGCCCCGGCCACCATGCCGCAGATGCCGGCCACGGCGCCGACGGAAAGATCGATACCGCCCGTCAGGATAACCAGCGTCATGCCGATGGCCAGCAGGCCGGTGATGGCCACGTGCTGGGTCATAATCAGCAGGTTAGATGTGGTCAGGAAATTCGGTACCATCACGCTGAAGAACGCGATAACCAGCAGCAGAGCGATGAACGTTCTGGCCTTCAGCAGGTACATATAAATCATATATTTCTGGTTCATGATGGGTTCCAGCCTGATTAATCTTGAGGTGTTGAAGCCGCGATTAATTTTTCGCGGGTCACCGCATGACGCGGTAAATCGGCGGTAATCCGGCCATCGGCCATCACCAGGATGCGATCCGCCAGCGCCATCACTTCATCCAGCTCCGATGAAGAGAACATCACTGCCAGACCCTGCTGGGCCATTTTGCCGATCAGGTGATAAACGTCGGTTTTCGCGCCGACATCGATACCGCGAGTGGGCTCGTCGAGAAACACCACTTCCGGCTTCGTCATCAACGCTTTGCCGAGCACCACCTTTTGTTGGTTGCCGCCGCTGAGCGAGGTGACAGGCAGATCGGGGTCGCTCACCTTGATCGCCAGTTCGCGAATCATCTCTTTGACGCAGGCGATTTCTTTCTGCGGATTCAGCCATTTCCACGCCCGGCGAAATCCCTGCAGGCTGAGATCAGAGAGGGTCATATTCGATTGAATCGACATCATCTGCACCACGCCTTCGCCCTGACGGTCTTCAGGTACCAGCGCCAGCCCTTTTTTCAGCCGCGCCTGGAACGGGGCCTTTTCGATATTTTCGCCGTTGAGATGGACGTTACCGTTCTGGCAGGGCATCAGGCCGACCAGGCCTTTAAACAGCTCCGTGCGTCCGGCGCCGAGCAGGCCGTAGATGCCGATCACTTCTCCCTTACTTAAGGTAAAGGTCACATCGTTGAGCTTATAGCCGCCGCTGGGGTGCAGCGCCGTCAGACCTTCAACGGCAAGGACCGCTTCGCCTTTCGGCGCCGGCCGGTAGTCGAAATGTTTTTTCTTATCGCCGACCATCTGTTCGATAATCCACGGAATACTGGCGTCGCTGACCTCGCGTTCGCTGATAAAGCGCCCGTCGCGGAAAATAGTGATGTGGTCGCCAATTTCCATCAGCTCTTCCAGACGGTGGGAAATATAGATAATGGTGACGCCGCGGCGTTTAAGCTGTTCGATCACGTTAAACAGGATTTTGACTTCCGACTGGCTGAGCGCGGAAGTGGGTTCATCCATAATTAATACCCGGGTGTCCTTAGAAAGCGCGCGCGCAATTTCCACCAGCTGCTGATGACCAATGCCTAATTCGCCAAGCTGGGTGTAGGGATCGACATTCAGCTCCAGTCTTTCCAGTAATGATTTGGCTAACTCATATTGATATTTTTCGTTAATCTTCCCTTTTTGAAAGAATTCGTTAGCCATAAAAATATTATCCATGACGTTCATATTCGGGAATAAATTTAATTCCTGAAAAATGATGCTGATTCCCTGCTTTTCAGCCTGGTGCGTCGAGCTAAGGGTCACCGGGGCGCCATCAAGAATAATTTGACCGGAAGAGGGTGTTTCAACGCCAGCAAGCATTTTCATCATGGTGGATTTACCCGCACCATTTTCACCGATCAGAACGTTTACTTTATTTCGATAGACCCGGTAATTCACGCTATCTAAGGCGACAACGCCGGGATATACGCGGGATAACTCGCGGGTTTCGATAATAACTTCAGAGTCGACTGGTTGGGAATTGACGAGTTCTTGCCGCTGCATGTTATTGCCCTCCCAAACGAACAATTTTGGCTGGCGTAATATCAGGCACGGTCTGCGGAATATCCCAGGCCGAGAACACGCCGTACACCTGTACCGCTTCGCCGGTTTTCACCTGCGCCGTCTGGATCATCTTGACCGCATGTTCGTTAATCGCCCGGCTATATTCGCCAAACAGCACCTGATCGTTAAAGTCCTGATAGCTGGCGCCCTGGTAGCCGTCGCGTAATAATGTGCCGCGCAGCGTTGGGCCAATTTGCACCACCACGTTGCCGCCGCTGATATCCTGAATCGTCATTTTTCCGCTGCGCGAAGCGGAATCAATTTTGCTGATATTGCCTTCGACTTTGACGTAAAACACGCAGGGGTTTTCGTCCTGAGCGCGATAGCCTAAGGTTTTGCAGGCGCTATCGATATCTTTCGCCGCGCGCAGGGCGGTCATCAGCCCGGCAACGGGGCGGGCTTTAGCCACAACCTGGGGAACCAGCTGGTCTTGCCATGTCCGATCGATATCCGCCATATGCGGGTTGGGCGGAGATTTAAGATCGGCCAGCTCCTGCTGAGAGACGATACGACAGCCCCCGAGCGCAAGAATAACCAGCGTCAGCGAGATTTTTTTATACATAATACGCTCCTGTGCGCCCCGGACGGGGCGCAACAACCCGAAATCAGGATTTGATATTGAAGTCCTGCACTTTGTCTGCATTGTCCTGAGTAATCAGAATGCCGCGGAACATCACGCGCTGCTTGGCCGGTTTTTCACCTTTTTGCAGGTAGTTATCGAGGTCGGTCACCCCCTGAGCGGCGATGGCCTGCGCCTGAAGCATCACGGTGGCCTGCAGGGTGCCGGCTTTTACCGCGTCGCGCTCATCGTTGCTGCCATCGATACCGACCACCACCACATCGTTACGATTCGCCGCTTTCAGCGCGGCAATGGCGCCGAGGGCGACGGGACCGTTGCCGCAAATCACGCCTTTCACGTCGGGGTGCGCCTGCAGAATACTGTCCATAATGCGCTTGCCGTCGATTAAGGTGCCTTTCGCGTCCTGCTTAGCGACGCTGACCATATCCGGGTACTGGTCAATCACCTGGTGGAAAGATTTAGAGCGGGTCACGCAGTTATTATCCGCAAGGTTACAGGTCAGTTCGGCATATTTGCCTTTCTCCGCCATTTTCTCGACAAATACGTTGGCGACTTCAGAACCGGCCTGGAAGTTATTATGGGTAATTTGCTCCAGCGCGATATCATCGACAGGAATTTCGCGGTTAATTAAAACCACCGGAATACCCGCTTTCTTCGCTTTTTCAATGGCGGCGACGCTGGCGGTGGAGTCGGCGTTATCCAGAATAATGCCCTGAACTTTTTTACCGATGGCGGTATCGATCAGCTCATTCTGTTTTTTGACATCTTCGCCATGCGACAAAATGGTGGTCTGGTAGCCCAGCTCTTTGGCTTTTTCGCTGGCGCCCTTGGCTTCAGAGGCGTAATAGGGGTTATCCAGCGAGTTAACCATGATCATGATGGTGCCTTTTTCTGCCGCCTGGGCAGCGAAAGAAAAGGCGGTCAGGGTAGCAGCGGTTAAAAGCGTTAAACGTAATTTCATGACAATTTTCTCTCTTGGTTGTTATTGTCGGGTACGGTGAAACAACGTAAGGCCTGTAAATCAAGTTTATGGGCCGGGGGTCTCCTTTTGTTGATGATTAAGAGCCTATCCATTAGGGCTATTTTACTGGCCATTTTGAACCAGGGCAGTGCTCAGAATCCTCACGTACTACGTGTACGCTCCGGTTCTTCCGCGCTGTCCGTGTTCAAACTGCCTGCGCCAATAACGCCTACTGGGATAGGCTCTAAGGTGCGTCACGCGTTCGATTCCCTGGTGGGCGTCAGGCGGACGTTGCCGGTTTCCATAATGTTCTGTTCACCGCATGGCGCCACTCCTGCCATCTTTTCTGCAGGCGCTGGTGGCGGGCCATATCGGGTATAAATTCGCTGTGTTCGGTTAAAAACGCGTTCAGGTCGGTCACCGATCCGGGATTCAGGGCTTTGCGCGCGAGCAGGGCCGCGCCAATCGCCGACAGCTCGGCAACGTCGCTGCGCATCACCGGACAGCCGAGCAGGTCAGCCTGATACTGCATTAGCCAGTCGTTCCTGGTTGGGCCGCCGTCGACCATCAGCGCCGTTAAGTGGAAGTCGTCCTGCTGGCGCATCGCTACCACGACATCGGCGATTTGATAGGTAATGGATTCCAGCGCGGCGCGAATCAGATGGGCGCGCTTGACGCCGCGGCTCAGGCCGCAAATCACGCCGCGGGCGCTGTCATCCCACCATGGGGCGCCCAGGCCGGTTAACGCCGGTACAAAATAGACGCCCAGCGTGGAGTCCACGGAGGCGGGCAGGGTGTTGAGTTCATGCGCCAGTTCGGCATCGGAAAGTTCGCTCAGGCCGGTGCTGTCCGCCATCCACGCCACGGCATCGCCGGTATGCGGAATATTACCTTCGAGTCCGTAGGTGATGCTGTCGCCGTCGTGCCAGGCGATGGTGGTGGCCAGCGCGTCGATATCGCACTGTGCGGATTTTACCGGCGCCATCACCGATGACCCCGTACCGTAGGTGGCTTTCACGCAGCCGAGTTCACCCAGCGCGTGGCCAAACAGCGCAGCGTGGGAATCACCAACCATCGCCATCACCGGAATACCGTCAGGGATAGCGTTCAACCCCCGGGTATAGCCAAACAATCCGCTGGAGGGCTTGATCTCCGGCAGCGCGGCGCGCGGGATCTGGAACAGCGCCAGCATGTCGTCATCCCACTGGCCGGTTTGCAGGTTCAGCAACTGGGTACGTGCGGCATTAGAGTAATCGCAGTAGAACGCATCGCCCTGGGTTAAGTTCCACAGCAGCCAGCTGTCGATAGTACCGAGGCAGATTTCTCCGCGCTCAGCCAGTGCGCGCCCCTCAGGAAGGGATTCCAGCAGCCAGCGCATTTTCGAGGCCGAAAACAGAGGCGCAATCGGCAGGCCGGTCACGGCCTTGATTTGCTGCTCTTTATCGCTGTGGCGCAGTTCATCGCAAAACGCGGCGCTGCGGCTGCACTGCCAGGTGATCGCGGCGTTGATTGGCTTCCCGCTCTGGCGATACCAGCCGATCGCGGTCTCGCGCTGGTTACTGATGGCTAATGCCGCGACGTTTTCTGCGCCAACGTGCGCTACCGCTTTCGCGATAACCGCCAGCGAAGCGTCAACCAGGACTTCTCCCGACTGCTCGACCCAGCCTTCACGCGGCGTCTGGATCGCCAGCGGCTGAGAGAATTTCACCACGACCTTGCCGCGGCTATCGAGTACGACGGCTTTGGCATTGGTGGTGCCTTCGTCCAGCGCAATGATGAACTCTTTACGTGTTGCCTGCATTAGGTAGTCTCCTGAGTCACACTTCGTCCTGGCGCGGAGGGGGAAGTTGGCATTCCTCTTTATCGCATTGCTTCTTAGCAGGCCATGATGTGACAATTCGTTTTCACTTTTTTAATCACTGAATATATATTCGATAGTGATTATTTATTTGTTGCCTTAGCCAGAAACTTCCCGTCGGGCTACAGGAAAAGTTATCAATTGTGCTGGCAATCACACTTATCCGTTTAGTGAAGCTTGCGGATGTCGGGGGGGAAGCGCGCGGTCGGCTGGTTATATATGATTGAAATATAAAAATTTATTGGCGAAGCCTTTACGCCTGAAGGAAAGCGTAAAGGCTGTGGGAAAGTGTTTGAGTGAGGAAATTACCCGGCGATAAGCAGCCTGGCCGTTGGATAATCGGTGATCAGAACATCGATATAACCGCCCGAAAGTGCGCCTTTGATAGCCGCCACCTTCTCGCTGCCGCCGGCAAGGGCCACCACGTTAGGGCACTTCTTCACCTTCTCCAGCGCCATGCCGATCACAGGATCTTCATCATCGCGTAACACCGCCTTGCCGTTTTTATCGTAGTAGTGCAGGCAAATGTCGCCCACGGCGCCGCGTTCCGCCAGCACCTGCAGCATATCTTCGTGATAGTAGTTACCGGATGTTTTCAGCAGCTGCGAAGGTTCAAGAATGCCAATCCCGACGATGGCGATATCGACTTCGTCGAAGCGCGCAATCACATCAGCGACATCTTTGCTGGCCACGAGGCGATTTTTCTCCTCCGTAGAACCTTCAATGCTTTGGGAAGGGAGCAGCCAGGCTTCACAGTTCAGACGCTGCGCCAGGGTCTGGGTCAGGATGGTCGCCTGCACGTTACCGTTAGGACCCACGCCGCCGAGCAGTTGAATCACGCCGTTGGCCTTCAGGTTTTGCGCGTGAACCTCATCAACCATTGCGCGGATAGTTGAACTCCACGACGAGACGCCAATCAGATCTTTCGGCCGCAATCGCGTTTCCAGATAGTGGGCCGCGGCGGATCCGATGGCGCGCTTGATGGTGTGATCGCTGGCGTCCTCTTCGGTATCCACGACGATGGCCTGTTTAATTCCGTAGCGATCCTCGAGGCCTTTTTCAAGATTGAGGAAAATATTCGATGGCTGAACAACGCTGATTTTGACCACGCCCTCTTTCTGGCAGCGGGCGATCGCTCGGGAGATAAATGACTGAGAAAGCGAGAGAAGTTGAGCGATATCTGACTGCTTTCGTCCTTCAAGATAGTAGAGCGTGGCAATCTTAACTAATAGCCGTTGTTCATCCTGCTTAGCCATATATTTCCCCGAAAATCATTTACGTGCAGCCATTATGTTAGAGCTCATTATCATACGCGAAAAGAAAAGACAGTTAAGTGTGATGGATATCTAACTTTCGCCAATCCTCAAAATCAGCTATGGACAAAAACAGAACAGTAGCCGCATAATTGAATAAAGAGTCGTTAGTGAATATATATTCATAGCGATTTCAGGTCAACTGAAAAGTGCCCGGGTGACGTCACGCCCGGTGGTAAGGAGGCAGAATGTTCCTGAGTATGATGCAGCGGCGTAAGCCTTACGATGCGTTGCCTGGGGATGTCTGGTTTTTTTAGTCCCTGACGGAATAAATATTCCAAGTTGAAAATAAATTCAGAGGTATTAAATGAATCCCTATAGCTATGATGTCCAGGCCCTTGAGCGTAAAGCCCGCGCCGTACGTCGCCATATCGTCAGATTGAACGCCAACAGCCCTGCGGGCGGGCACACCGGCGCCGACCTGTCGCAGGTTGAACTGCTCACCGCGCTCTATTTCCGCATTCTGAACGTCGCGCCGGAGCGTCTTGCTGACGACCAGCGCGATATCTACATCCAGTCGAAAGGCCATGCGGTGGGCTGCTACTACTGCGTGCTGGCCGAGGCGGGCTTCTTTCCGGTTGAGTGGCTGGAAACCTATCAGCATGCGAACTCCCATCTTCCGGGTCACCCGGTGCGCCAGAAAACGCCGGGGATTGAGCTCAATACCGGCGCGCTGGGCCACGGTTTGCCTGTTGCGGTGGGGCTGGCGCTGGCTGCGAAAAAAAGCAACAGCTCCCGCCGCATTTTTTTAATTACCGGCGATGGCGAGCTGGCGGAAGGCAGCAACTGGGAAGCGGCGCTGGCCGCGGCGCACTACGGCCTTGATAATCTCATCATTATTAATGACAAGAACAATCTCCAGCTGGCGGGTCCGACGCGCGAAATCATGAATACCGATCCGCTGGCTGATAAATGGAAGGCCTTCGGGATGACGGTCACCGAATGCCAGGGCAACGACATGGCGTCGGTAGTGGCGACCCTGGAAGGGCTGAAGCAGGAAGGTAAACCGAACGTCGTTATCGCCAACACCACGAAAGGTGCCGGTATTTCCTTTATCCAGGGGCGCCCGGAGTGGCACCACCGGGTACCGAAAGGCGAAGAAATTGCACTGGCACTGGAGGAACTGAAAGATGAGTAATGCAGAACACCTGGCGAGCGTGATGGTTCAGGCCTTTATTGATGCGGTTGACCGTGGCGTCGATCTGGTGCCGGTCGTCGCTGACTCCACCTCAACGGCTAAAATCGCGCCGTTTATTAAGCAGTTCCCCGGTCGTCTGGTGAACGTGGGCATCGCCGAGCAGAGCATGGTCGGGACGGCGGCGGGTCTGGCGCTGGGGGGCAAAGTGGCGGTCACCTGTAACGCCGCGCCGTTCCTGATTTCCCGCGCCAATGAGCAGATTAAAGTCGACGTTTGCTATAACAACACCAACGTTAAGCTATTTGGCCTTAACGCCGGCGCCAGCTACGGCCCGCTGGCCAGCACCCATCATGCGATTGACGATCTGGCGGTGATGCGCGGCTTCGGTAATATCCAGATTTTCGCTCCGTCTTCGCCGCGCGAATGTCGGCAGATTATCGATTACGCCATCGGCTATCAGGGGCCGGTCTATATTCGCCTCGACGGCAAGGCGCTGCCGGAGCTGCACGATGAAAGCTATCGCTTTGTGCCGGGGGCGGTCATCACCCTGCGGGAAGGCGAGGATATCGCGCTGGTGGCCACCGGCTCGACGGTGCATGAAATCGTCGATGCCGCGCAGAGGCTGGCCGACGCGGGGATTCAGGCTAAAGTGGTGAGCGTGCCGTCCATTCGCCCTTGCGATACCGCCGCGCTGCTGGCGGCGCTGAAACCGTGCAAGGCGGTGATAACGGTGGAGGAGCATAACGTCAACGGCGGCTTGGGGAGCCTGGTGGCGGAAGTGCTGGCCGAAGCCGGCGCGGGAATCCCGCTCAAACGTCTGGGGATCCCGGATGGCGAGTATGCGGCGGCGGCAGACCGCGGCTGGCTGCGCAAACACCACGGCTTCGATGCCGCTTCCGTCGCCGGGCTGGCGCAGAAAATGCGCTGATTTTACGCCGCCGTAAACCGATAACCCGCGCGGTCTGCCGCGCGGGTTTTGTTTTTTACGATGCGCAGAGCGTGATGACGTAGTCACCGGCCTTAATCCACTGCAGACGATACGCCACGGCGGAGAGCCGAAGCCGCAGGTTTCCTTCCTTTATATACGTCACCTCAAAATCGCGAAAACCCACGCCGTTCTGTATTTCGGGAGGACTGGCCTTAAACGCGCTCTCTTTTGCCGAAAACGCCAGCGTCAGCGCCAGCGCCGACGGCAGGCCGCTGGCGTCCAGCAGGCTTTTTTCCGCGTTATTGACGATGCTGCTTTCCAGCTCGGTCGCCAGGGTGGGAGACAGGATGCGCTCAATGTCAACGCCGACCGGCCCGGCGGAGACAACCGCCAGCGCGCAGCGTTCGCAGTGGCTGATGCTGCCGTACCACGGCGCGGGCCACAGGGGCTGGCGCCGATCGCCAACGGCAGGCACCTCTTTTTCACCAACTTCCCGCAGCGCGTAAACCGCAGCGATACGCCCCGCGAGGTGCTCGGTCTGCCGCTTGCGGGCGCAGTCGCTTAGCCGGGCATAGTGCGGCAGCCAGAGGAGATCTTCAGGCTGAAAGGTCGCCGGGTCGAAATCGACCCGCTGCAGCGAGTGACCGGCAAGCTGAATGGTAGCGCGTTGGGTTTGCATAGGGGGATGTTAACAGATTCTCCCCGCCGCCCTCTATGGCAAGAGGGCGGGGGGAACGGTAGACAATCAGAAGTGGGTATTGACGCTCATATACCAGGTTCTGCCAGATTCGTTATAGGTGTTGGCGCCCGCGCCAGCCATATAAGAAACATCGGTCAGGCTACCGGTGGTTTGCGCATTCCCCGCGCGCCAGTGGCGCTTGTCGAAGACGTTATCCACGCCGCCGGTCAGGCTGACGTTTTTAGTCACATCCCAGGTGGCGCTCAGGCCAACGATGCTGTATGGGCTGACTTCATCCGTTTCAGAACCCACCGCCGGCTCACCTTTGTAGTTATATTTCTTCGGCTGCTGCTTGCCGTACCAGGTGAAGGTCGACTGCACCGAAATATCCTGCTGAATCTGCCAGCTCAGGGTGGAGTTCAGGGTATATTCCGGAATAATTGACAGACGATCGCCGGTTTCCTTGTTTTTACTTTGCAGCATATAAGTGATGTTGTTGGTCCAGTTCACCGTTTCGCTGACCGGCACGTTCAGGGTGCCTTCCAGACCTTCAACCACCGCTTTCGGCACGTTTTCCCACTGATAGATATCAGTTTTCACTTTACCGTTCGTCGTCTGTGAAATCGGCGCGTAGCCCGCTTCGATTTTATCGCGGTAGTCGTTGCGGAACCAGGTCACCCCCGCCAGCCAGCCGTCGCGTTTAAACTCAAGGCCAATCTCTTTGTTGATGCTGGTTTCGGCCTTCAGGTCATCGTTACCCATCATGTAGCAACCGGTACCGGTACCGCTGGCGTAGCAGCCCTGGCCTTTGCTATAGAGAATATAGTTCGGGTTGGTTTGGTACAGGCTCGGCGCTTTATAGGCGCGGGCGATGCCCATTTTTAACGTGAAGTCATCCCCCAGACCCTGAGAGAGGTTGAGCGACGGGCTCCAGTTGTTGCCGACGATCGTGTGATGATCGAAACGCAGCGCCGGCGTCAGCATGGTGGTGTCGGTCAGCTCCACGTTGTCTTCGGCAAACAGGGAGAAGATCTCGGCCTTCGAGTATGGGCTACGGCCGGTGCTGTCATAGCCGTCGATATCGCCGCCCATAAAGGTCTGGGTATTTGACGCCCGATCCTTCATCCGCTGCTGGTTCCACTCGGTGCCCAGCGTCAGGTTCTGGTTAAACACCAGATCCAGCGGGATGTTAACTTCGCTGTGCAGCATCACGTCGGCGAGGTCGATATCGCTGAACTGATCGCTGTTGAAGATACCTTCCGTACCGCCCGCCAGCCCTTCGCCTTTACGCGAGTTGCGGGTATGTTCGTACTGGGCCCAGTTGCTGGTGGTCACGCCGTTATCCCAGCCGCCGTTCCAGGTGACGGAGTAAGTCTGGCGATAGAGGCGGTTCGTCTCTTTTCCGTAGTTCTCTTTCACCAGATCGTTGGTATTGGTGTTCTGCGTATCGCCCGCGTAGAGGTTGCCCTGACGGCTGTAGCCGGATTCAAACTCCAGCGACTGCATCGGGGCGAAATCCCAGCGCACGACGCCGTTAATGTTCTTATTTTTAACCCCTTCACGCCCGGCAGGCATGGTATTAGCGTACGCACCGGTACGCTCTGACTGATGCCCGTCGTTGATATCCCAGGCATCGGCCTGCGTTTTATCGAGGTTGCCCAGCAGGCGGAAGCTGAAATCGCCGCCCAGCGGGCCGCTGAGGCTAAAGTTGGTGCGTTTGGTCGAGCCTTCTTCTTTATGCTCCGGGGCGTTCATGTAGGTGTTCCATGAACCGTGCCATTCGCCGTCGCTTTTCCTGGTGATGATATTGACCACGCCGCCCGCCGCGCCGTTGCCGTAGCGCGCGGCCGCCGGACCGCGAATGACTTCAATACGTTCGATCAGCTCCGGCGGTACCCATGAAGTATCTCCGCGGGTATCGCGCTCGCCGCGCCAGCCCAGACGCACGGAGTTGCGGCTGGTCACGGGCTTGCCGTCAATCAGGATCAGGGTATTTTCCGGGCCCATGCCGCGAATATCAATCTGGCGATTGTTGCCGCGCTGGCCGCTGGTGGAGTTGCCGGTCAGGTTAACGCCGGGCATGGTACGGATAATTTCCGACACGTCGCGCGCAGGCGGGCGTTTACGAATTTCATCTGCGGTAATGGTTGAAACGCCGGGCGCCTGCAGGTTCTGCTCGGCGGCGGTGACGACCATGGTTTCATCAGCGGTTGCGGTTTTGCTATCGGAGGCGGTTTCCGCCGCGCTCAGCGGAAACGCAGCCCCGTAGATTCCCAGATTGACCAGCAAGGCCAGGGATTTGATCCTGTTATTCATTGTAATTCCTGCTTTTTGTCGCCACCTTCCCCAAAGGCCCCTTCCCGTCGGGAGGGGAGGCGGTATCAATGTTGCCAGTCGAGGGCAAAGGGCGCTCCGTCGCGGACTAAATGAGCCCTCTCAGACATGTTTAATTTTGAAAGACGCGCTTCCCACAGCGCGCTAATACGCTATTGCAAATGAAAATAGTTATCAATAATATTATCAATAAATATTGCGTTTATTAATACGTTTGTTGATAAATGTCACGATAAACATAGGGTTGAAAAGGAATGCATAAGACAGGAAGTGACGACTGGTGGCAGCATATCTCCGGCCCGCAAATCGAAGCCGTTGACGGCGCGTATCGGGTAACCTTCTGGTGGCGTGATCCGGCGGGCAACGAAACGTCTTCGGCCATCCAGCGGGTATGGATTTATATCACCGGCGTGACTGACCATCATAAAAACGCCGTACCGCAAACCCTGCGGCGCATTCCCGGTACCGATGCCTGGTGCTGGCAAACCACGCTTTCTCCGACCTGGCGCGGCAGCTATTGCTTTATCCCTTCCGCCCGCGACGAAGACTTTTCCCCCCAGCTTTTTAACGGTGACGGTCCGGACCGCGCGCTGCTGCGCGAAGGCTGGCGCAGGCTGCTGCCGCAGGCGATTGCCGACCCGCTCAATCCGCAAAGCTGGAAGGGCGGGCGCGGCCACGCGGTCTCCGCGCTGGAGCTGCCGGACGCCCCCGAACAGCCCGGCTGGGCGCTGCGCGATGAATCTTATCCGCCTCCGCTCTGCATCGAATGGCAGAGCCAGCGCCTCGGCAACCGCCGACGGATATGGGTTTACGCCACCGGCGACGCGCAGCCGCAGGCGCGCCCGCTGGCGATCCTGCTGGATGGCCAGTTCTGGGCCGAAAGCATGCCGGTATGGGCGCCGCTGGCGGGTTTAACCCGCGAAAAACGGCTCCCGCCGGCGGTTTATCTGCTGATTGACGTTATCGATAACCAGCATCGCGCCGAAGAGCTTCCCTGCAATGAAACGTTCTGGCTGGCGGTTCAGGAAGAGCTGCTGCCGATGGTTCACCGGATAGCACCTTTCAGCGATAGCGCCGACCGAACCGTGGTGGCAGGCCAGAGCTTTGGCGGCCTGGCCGCGATGTTCGCCGCGCTCTACTGGCCCCGGCGCTTTGGCTGCGTGCTCAGCCAGTCCGGCTCTTACTGGTGGCCGCATCGCGGCGGCGCGCAGACGGGTCTGCTGATTGAGCGGCTCAGCCGCGGCGAATTACATCCGCAAGGGCTACGTATCTGGCTGGAAGCCGGTATTCGCGAGCCGATCATTTTTCGCGCCAACCAGGCGCTGCTGGCGCATCTGGAACAGCAGACGATTTTCTGGCGTCAGGTTGACGGCGGGCATGATGCGCTGTGCTGGCGCGGCGGGCTGACAGCCGGGCTTATCCAGCTGTGGCAGCCTTTATGCCGTGATGAGTAACAACGCGCGCTTTACGAGGAATTAGACATGCAATTCAGTAACCCCTTCGACAATCCGCAAGGGCAGTTTTACATCCTGCGCAATGGCCAGCAGCAGTTCAGCCTGTGGCCACACTCCTGCGCGCTGCCGGAAGGCTGGTCGGTGGAGTGCCCGCCGCAGTCGTTAGCGGCGTGCAATGCCTGGCTGGCGGCAAACTGGTCAACGCTGACCCCCGCCCACCATGCATCCTGAGGAGCCCACGATGACCACACGTTTACCGCTGGTTGCGGCGCAGCCGGGGATCTGGATGGCGGAGCGCCTCTCGACGCTGCCCGGCGCCTGGAGCGTCGCCCACTATGTTGAGCTGCGCGGTGATATCGATCCGATACTGCTCGGCCGGGCTATTGTCACCGGGCTGTCGCAGGCCGACACCCTCAGCATGCGTTTTTGCGAAGATAACGGCGAAGCCTGGCAGTGGGTCGATGAACATCGCGCGTTTGCCGAACCGGATTACCGGGATCTGCGTGCCGCGAGCGACCCGCACGCGGCCGCGCTGGCGCTGATGCAGGCCGACCTCGGACAAAACCTGCGGGTGGACGGTGGCAATCCGCTGGTCTGCCATCAGCTGCTGCGGGTGGGCGATAACCGCTGGTACTGGTATCAGCGTTACCACCATTTGCTGGTCGATGGCTTCAGCTTCCCGGCGATTACCCGCCAGATCGCCGCGATCTACCGCGCCTGGCAGCGCGGCGAAGCGACGCCTGATTCCCCGTTTACGCCGTTTGCCGAGGTGGTGGAAGAGTATCAGCGCTACTACGGCAGTGACGCCTGGCAGCGCGACAAACAGTTCTGGCAGGCGCAGCGTCAGGCGCTGCCGGCACCGGCCTCGCTGTCGGACGCGCCGCTGGCGGGAAGGGCGACCAGCAGCGATATCTGGCGCATGAAGCTGGAGGTGGATGCCGGGGTCTTTAGCCGGCTGGCGGCAGGCGCGCCGCAGTGCCAGCGCGCCGATCTGGCGCTGGCGCTGACCGCCCTGTGGCTGGGACGGCTGTGCAGCCGAACGGACTACGCCGCGGGTTTTATTTTTATGCGCCGCATGGGCTCTGCGGCGCTCACCGCTACCGGCCCGGTGCTCAACGTTCTGCCGCTGGCGGTCACTATTGACGCCGGGGAAACGCTGCCGGAGCTGGCCACGCGTCTTGCCGGGCAGCTGAAGAAAATGCGCCGCCATCAGCGCTATGATGCCGAACAGATTGCGCGCGATAGCGGCAGAGCGGCGGGCGATGAACCGCTGTTTGGCCCGGTGCTCAATATTAAAGTCTTCGACTATCAGCTGGATATCGACGGCGTGGAGGCCATTACCCACACTCTGGCCACCGGCCCGGTCAATGACCTGGAGCTGGCGCTCTTCCCGGATGAAGCTGGCGGTCTGTCGCTGGAGGTGCTGGCGAATAAGCAGCGATACGAGGAACGGACGCTGCGTAACCATATCTCCCGACTCTCCGCGCTGCTGGCCCAGTTTGCCGATAATCCGACCCTGCGCTGCGGCGAGGCGAATATGCTGTCGGCGGCGGAAACGGAACAGCTGCGGCAGGTCAACGCGACCGCTGTCGACCTGCCGCTCACCACCCTGAGCGCGCTGGTAGCGGAGCAGGCGGCGAAAACCCCGAATGCCCCTGCGCTGGCGGACGGCCGCTGGCAGTTTAGCTACCGCGAGATGCGCCAGCAGGTGGTGGCGCTGGCTGAACAGCTTCGCGCGCGGGGCGTCAAGCCGGGCGATAGCGTCGCGGTCGCGCTGCCGCGCTCGGTATTCCTGACGCTGGCGCTGCACGGTATTGTTGAGGCCGGCGCCGCGTGGCTGCCGCTGGATACCGGCTATCCCGACGATCGTCTGCGGATGATGCTGGAAGACGCCCGGCCGTCGCTGCTGATTACCTCTGAAGATCAGCGGGCGCGCTTTAACGATATTCCCGGCCTGGAAACCCTGTGCTACCAGCAGCCGCTGGCGGCGGCGGATGCCGCGCCGCTGGCGCTCTCACGGCCGGAGCATACTGCCTATATCATCTTTACCTCCGGCTCTACCGGGCGACCGAAAGGGGTGATGGTCGGGCAAACCGCCATCGTCAACCGCCTGCTGTGGATGCAGGACCGCTATCCGCTCTGCGCTGACGACGTAGTGGCGCAGAAAACGCCGTGCAGCTTTGATGTGTCGGTCTGGGAGTTCTGGTGGCCATTTATCGCCGGCGCGCAGCTGGTGATGGCCGAGCCGGAAGCCCATCGCGATCCGCTGGCGATGCAGCGGTTCTTTGCCCGCTATGGCGTCACCACCACCCACTTTGTGCCGTCGATGCTGGCGGCGTTCGTCGCCTCGCTGGAGGCGGAGAACGTCGGCGCCTGCCAAACCCTGCGCCGGGTATTTTGCAGCGGCGAAGCGCTGCCGACGGCGCTGTGTCGGGAATGGGAGCAACTGACCGGCGCGCCGCTGCATAACCTGTATGGCCCGACGGAAGCGGCGGTGGACGTTAGCTGGTATCCGGCCTGTGGGCCCGAACTGGCGGCGGTAAGCGGCACCAGCGTGCCGATTGGCTGGCCGGTGTGGAATACCGGGCTGCGCATTCTTGATGCCGCCATGCGCCCGGTGCCGCCGGGCGTGGCGGGGGATCTCTACCTGACCGGCATTCAGCTGGCGCAGGGCTATCTGGGGCGTCCCGATTTAACCGCCAGCCGCTTTATTGCCGACCCTTACGCGCCGGGCGAGCGCATGTACCGCACCGGGGACGTTGCCCGCTGGCTGGATAACGGCGCCGTCGAGTATCTCGGGCGCAGCGACGACCAGCTAAAAATTCGCGGCCAGCGGATTGAGCTGGGCGAGATTGACCGCGCGATGTCCGCGCTGCCGGACGTTGCGCAGGCGGTGGCTCACGCCTGCGTCTTCAATCAGGCGGCGGCAACCGGCGGCGATGCCCGTCAGCTGGTGGGCTACCTGGTTTCTGACTCCGGCCTGCCGCTGGACGCCGTCGCGCTCAAAGCGCGGCTTGGCGAACAGCTGCCGCCGCATATGGTGCCGGTGGTGCTGATTCAGCTGCCGGCGCTGCCGCTGAGCGCTAACGGCAAGCTGGATCGTAAAGCGCTGCCGCTGCCGACGCTGAGCCGCGTAAGCCGCGGTCGTCCGCCGGAGCCGGGCGTTGAAACTACCGTTGCCGCAGCGTTCAGCCAGCTGCTGGGCTGCGAGGTGAACGATATCGACGCCGATTTCTTCGCCCTCGGCGGCCATTCGCTGCTGGCGATGCGTCTGGCGGCGACGCTCGGCCGCGAGCTGGAGCGCCAGGTGACGCCGGGGCAGGTGATGGTCGCGTCTACCGTCGGCAAGCTGAGCGCACTGCTGGCATCGGATCTCAGCGATGAACAGGCGCAACGGCTGGGCTTCGACGCTCTCCTGCCGCTGCGCGAGAGCGACGGCCCGACGCTGTTTTGTTTCCATCCTGCTTCCGGTTTTGCCTGGCAGTTCAGCGTGCTGGCGCGTTATTTAAGCCCGCGCTGGTCGATCGTCGGTATTCAGTCGCCGCGACCGCACGGGCCGATGGCCACGGCGGCGGATCTGGATGCGGTCTGCGAGCTTCATCTGCAAACCTTGCTTTCGCAGCAGCCCCACGGCCCCTATTATCTGCTGGGCTATTCGCTCGGCGGCACCCTGGCGCAGGGGATTGCCGCCCGGTTACGCCAGCGCGGCGAAGCGGTGGCCTTCCTCGGGCTGCTCGATACCTGGCCGCCGGAGACGCAGAACTGGGCGGAAAAAGAGGCGAACGGCCTGGATCCTGAGGTGCTGGCGGAGATTGCCCGCGAGCGCGAGGCGTTTCTGGCCGCCCAGCAGGGACAGGCTTCCGGCGAGCTGTTCAGCGTTATCGAAGGCAACTATGCCGATGCGGTGCGCCTGCTGACCACCGCGCACAGCGCGAAGTTTGACGGTAAGGCGACGTTGTTCGTGGCGGAGAAAACCCGTCAGCCGGGGATGGACCCGCAGGTGGTGTGGGGGCCGTGGGTCGGCGAGCTGGAGGTGTTCAGCCAGGATTGCGCCCACGTGGATATTATCTCTCCGCAGGCCTTTGAAGCGATCGGCCCGGTGCTCAGGGAGATATTGGATTAGGGGCAGATGAACCCCCGGGTTGCGGCTAACGCCTTACCCGGGCTACCGTTTGTGCCAGCCTGGGTAGCCCGGCTAAACGTCGCGCGAACCGGGAGTATCTACTTGCGACCCAGCGGCACCACCAGCGGCGTATGCGCCACCGGATCTTCAATAATTGTACAGCGCAGGCCGTAAATCTTCTCGATCAGCGCCGCGTTGACAATCTCCTTCGGCGCGCCTTCGGCGACGATTTTACCCTCGCGCAGGGCAATCAAATGGGTAGCGTAGCGGCAGGCCTGGTTTAGATCGTGCAGCACCGCCGCCAGGGTATAGCCCTTCTCCTGATTCAGCTCGCTTAGCAGCTCAAGCAGGTCGATCTGATGGCTGATATCCAGCCAGGTGGTGGGCTCATCGAGCAGCATAATCGCCGTCTCCTGGGCCAGCACCATGGCGATCCACGCCCGCTGGCGCTGGCCGCCGGAGAGCGTATCGACGCTTTGCAGCGCCAGGTCGGTAATGCCGGTGGCCTTCATCGCCCTGCTGACCGCCTCTTCATCCTCTTTGCGCCAGCGGGTAAACAGCGGCTGGTGCGGATAGCGCCCGCGGGCCACCAGTTCCTGAACCGTAATATCTCCCGGCGTAGTGGCGTTCTGCGCCAGCAGGCCGATCCGCTTCGCCACCTCTTTACTGGCGTAACGCTGGATCTGCTCGCCGTCGAGATACACATGACCGGATGTCGGGGTCATCAGGCGGCTCAGGGTGCGCAGCAGCGTCGATTTACCGCAGCCGTTGGGGCCAATAATGGCGGTAAAGTGGCCGTCGGGAATGGTGACGTTCAGCGATTCGGCGATGGTTTTTTTGCCATACGCCAGGGTCAACTGGTCGCCGCGCAAACGGGAGGTTACAGCGGTCATTTTTTGCGGGACTCCTGAATTAACAACCCGATAAGGTAGATACCGCCGAGGCTGACGGTCACCACGCCCACCGGTAACTGATAGGGCATAAACAGACGCTGCGCGCAGTAGTCAGACAGCGCCAGCAGCAGGGCGCCGCACAGCGCCGCCTGGGCCAGCCCCCAGCGCGCGGTGCCGCTGAGGCGGCGCGCAATATGCGGCGCCACCAGGGCGATAAACGAAATCGGCCCGGCGAGCGCGGTAGCGGCGGCGGTCAGCACCACCCCGACCAGCATCAGCAGCAGCCGCGAGCGTTCAACCCGCACGCCCAGGGCGCAGGCGGTATCGTCACCCATCTCCAGCAGCCGCATGCGCCGCGCCAGCAGCGCCCCGCAGACCAGCATCAGCAGAATCAGCGGCGCCGAGGGCCAGGTTTTTCCCCAGGTCAAACCGTTAAGCGAACCGGCATACCACAGCCCGGCGGAGAGGGCGGTTTCCAGCGAAGCGCGCAGCAGCAGCCAGGTATTGAATGCCACCAGCATAGCGCGCACGCCGATGCCGATAATAATCAGGCGAAAGGTTTCAATCCCGTTGCGCCACGCCAGCAGCCAGACCGCCAGCGCGGTAAGGATCCCGCCAGCCATTGCCGCCATGGCGATGGCCGCCAGGTTCTGGCCAAACATCACCATCGCTACCAGCACGCCGCTCCAGGCCCCGGTGTTAAACCCCATCACGTCCGGGCTCCCCAGCGGGTTGCGGGTCAGCGACTGGAAAATCGCGCCGCTGACGCCGAGGGCGGCGCCAATCAGCAGCGCCATCAGCACGCGGGGCAGGCGCCACTCGGTCACCACCATGGCGACGTTGCGCGGCGCATCGCCGAGCAGCGCGGAGATAACCTGCTCAACGCTCAATGGCACCAGGCCAGTGCCCAGGCCCCACAGGGAGACCAGCGCGCTGGCGACCAGCAGCAGCAGGCAGCTAAAAATCAGGCGACGAGAAGGCGCAATCACATGCCACCTCCGCGCGGCTGGCGGCGTACCAGCCAGATCAGCACCGGCGCGCCGATAAAGGCGCTGACCACCGAAACCCGCAGTTCGCCGGGCACCAGCAGGCGCCCCAGCACGTCGGCAAACAGCAGCAGGGCAGGGGTAGCCAGCAGGGTCACCGGCAGCGACCAGCGATGATCCGCGCCCACCAGCCAGCGGGCCATATGCGGCATCATCAGGCCGATAAAGGCGATGGGCCCGACCACCGCCGTGGCGCTGCCGCACAGGACGGTAATCGCCAGCAGACCAATAAGCTGAGTTCGCGCGACCCGGCTGCCGAGCGCGGTGGCCGTATCGTTGCCGAGGCTCAGGCTGTTTAAGGCCCGGCTCAGCAGCAGCGTCACCAGGCCGGCAATGAGTACCGGGAACAGCACGATTTTCAGGGTTTGCAGGGTGCGCACGTCCAGCGAGCCCGCCTGCCAGAAGCGCAGCTGGTCGTAGACGTCAGGGTTAAGCAGGGCGATACCGCTGGAAAGTCCTTCCAGCACCGCCGCCAGGGCGACCCCCGCGAGGGTCAGGCGAACCGGGCTCAGCTGGCCGCCGCCCTGGCTGCCGGTAAAGGCCACCAGCAGCGAGGCGCCGAACGCGCCGCAAAACGCCATCAGCAGCTGCTCCTGCGGCGAGGAGAGACCAAACAGCGCCGCGCCCAGCACGATAGCGAAGCTGGCGCCGGAGTTGACGCCGAGGATCCCCGGGTCCGCCAGCGGGTTGCGGGTCAGCGTTTGCATCAGCGCCCCGGCCAGACCCAGCGCGGCGCCGGCCAGCAGCCCGGCGAGGGTTCGCGGCAGTCGGGCATCAAGGACGATAGTGCAATCGGCGCTCTGGCAGGTGCCGGTGAAGGCATCAATGACGACGCTAAACGGCAGAGGTTTGGCGCCGACCAGCAGGCTGAGCGCAACAGCGATGATTAAAACGATTAAAAGACCCGGCACGGCAAAGGCGCGCGCCGCGGTCGTGGAAGACGACATGGCTTACATCCCTGACATGATAATGATAGTAATTATCGTTATCGATTCTATCCGGTTATGTTAGCATGTGCACCCATAAAAATGGTATGGAAAATAATAACAAGGCGCTGTCATGAACCGACAATCCTGGCTGCTGAATCTCAGTTTGCTGAAAACCCACCCGGCCTTTCGCGCCGTCTTTATCGCCCGCTTTATCTCGATCCTGTCGCTTGGCCTGCTGGGCGTGGCGATCCCGGTACAAATCCAGCTGATGACCCATTCCACCTGGCAAGTGGGGCTGTCGGTGACCTTGACCGGCGCTTCAATGTTTGTCGGTCTGATGATCGGCGGCGTGCTTGCCGACCGCTATGAGCGTAAACGTCTGATCTTGCTGGCGCGCGGCACCTGCGGGATAGGCTTCGTCGGCCTGTGTCTCAACGCCATGCTGCCGGAGCCGTCGCTCATCGCCATCTATCTGTTGGGGATCTGGGACGGCCTGTTCGCCTCAATCGGCGTGACCGCGCTGCTGGCGGCGACTCCGGCGCTGGTGGGCCGGGAAAACCTGTTGCAGGCCGGGGCGATCACTATGCTGACGGTGCGGCTGGGCTCGGTGATTTCGCCGATGATCGGCGGCCTGCTGCTGGCAACCGGCGGCGTGGCCTGGAACTATGGCCTGGCGGCGGCGGGAACCTTTATCACCACGTTGACCCTGCTGCGTTTACCGCTGCTGGCGCCGCCGCCGCAGCCGCGCGAGCACCCGCTGAAATCGCTGAACGCGGGGCTGAAGTTTCTGTTTAACAGCCCGCTTATCGGCGGCATTGCGCTGCTTGGCGGCCTGCTGACCATGGCCAGCGCGGTACGCGTGCTCTATCCGGCGCTGGCCGGGAGCTGGCAGATGTCGACATCGCAGATTGGCCTGCTGTACGCCGCGATCCCTCTGGGCGCGGCGCTCGGTGCATTGACCAGCGGACAGCTGGCGCAGACGGCGAGGCCCGGCGTGCTGATGCTGGCGACCACCGTTGGCTCCTTTGTGGCGATTGCGCTGTTCAGCCTGATGCCGGTGTGGGAGCTGGGCGCGCTGTGTCTGGCGCTGTTTGGCTGGCTGAGCGCGATAAGCTCGCTGCTGCAATATACGCTGATTCAGACCCAGACCCCGGAAAATATGCTTGGGCGCATCAACGGTCTGTGGACCGCGCAGAACGTGACCGGCGATGCGATAGGCGCGGCGCTGCTCGGTGGACTGGGCGCGATCCTGACGCCGGCCGCTTCGGCGAGCGCCAGCGGCTGGGCGCTGGTGATTGTAGGCGCAGTGCTGGTGGGGCTGCTACGCGAGCTGCGCCGCTTTCAGCGCCCGGAGACGGCGAGCGAAAATTAATTCAGCCGGGTTTTCCCGGAGGCGATGCTGCGCATCTGTCCGGGCTACGCGTCCCCAGCGGTCTGCGGTCCTGTAGCCCGGGCAAGGCGCATCGCGCCGCCCCGGGAGATCGGCTTACGCAAAGAGCGCCGCTAAGCGCTGCAGCACCAGTACGGCGCTGTAGTAATCCAGGCGGAAGGTTTCCGTCCCCAGCGGATAAACGCGTTTGCCTTCAACGGCGGGCAGATGCGCCAGCAGCGGGTTGGCGTTAATCGCGTCGGCGTCCTTTTGGTCGCCGGCAAACAGGAACAGGCTCTGGCCGTTAAGCCCGGCGGCCAGATTCTCCCCACCCAGCTGCACGATATCATGCCGTTTTCCCTGGCTCTGGCTGGCATGCAGCCCGCCGGGCAGGTCGGCGAGGGTAAAGCCCAGCTGCTCGAGCAGCTGTCCCTGAGCGGATTCTTTGGTCCAGATATTGGCGCTATGGGCCGCGGCGGTGTAGACCAGCGCGGTGACCGGCTGCGGCGGCAGCTTCATTTTCTCTTTCAGCGCCGCCAGCTTTTTATCAAACTCCGTGATTCTCTCCGCCGCCTGTTTTTCGTGGCCGGTAATCTCCCCCAGTTGGGTCAGCAGGGCCTGCCAGCTTTTATCATCGTAGTTAATGATAAGCGTCGGGGCGATGGTGGAAAGCTGGTCGTAGAGCATCATCGCCGAATCGCCGCCGGTGGCGCTAATCAGAATGAGATCCGGCATTTGCGCGGCGACGGCCTCAGCGCTCGGTTCGCCAATATAGAGGCGCGACAGCTTGCGCGCTTTCGCCACATCGCTCCACTGGCGTAAAAATCCCTGACCGTCGGCGACGCGGTTATTGGGCGTCGTGGCCCCGCTGGCCACCACCGGCGCGTCAATCGCCAGCAGCGAGCCGGTCAGCGTCACGCTGGTGGAAACAATGCGCAGCGGCTGGCTTTCCAGCGTATGGGATCCCCGGCTGTCGGTTATCTGGCGCGGCCAGTCTGCCGCCAGCGCTGAGCTAATTCCGAAAATCGCCAGGCCGCTGGCGAGGAGGGTACGGCGGCAAAAGGTGGAGAAATTCACGTATTCGCATCCTGGTTAAGTAGTGATAAATGCTTCTCATTTTCAGCTTTGCGCCGCGTGGATGCAAGTCTATGCCCTAATAATTCGAGTTGCAGGAAGGCGGCAAGTGAACGAATCCCGATGAGCTTACTGTAGTAAGTGATTCGGGTGAGCGAACACAGCCAACACACCTGCAACTTGAAGTATGACGGGTATAAGTCGCACAACATGCTACCTGTACGGTTGACATAGCGCGCAATACCTTTTAGGTTAGCCAACCAAAATATAAATGATAATTATTCGTAATATCTTTATCGTTTTTGGAGGATGATATGGAAACGTCTTTGGCTGAGGAAGTTCGGGAGAAAAAAATGACCCTGCCGCCGGAAAGCTTCTTCTTTATGTCGCCGTACCGCAGTTTCACCACCGCGGGCTGCTTTAGCCGATTCTCTCATCCCGCCGCCGACGGCGATGATCCGAATGGAGAGTTTCAGCAAAAAATGGCCGCTGCTTTTAAAGCGGCGCGAACTGCCGGGATCGCCAGACCTGTGATGGTCGGCGCCATTCCGTTCGATACCAGCGAGCCCTCCGAGCTGTTTATCCCCGCGAGCTGGACAGCATTATCCCGCACTGAAAAGCAGCACTCCGCGCGCTATGCGTCGGGGCAAAATCCGATGGATGTCGTGCAGCGCCGGGAGATCCCTGAGCAAGACACCTTTATGGCGATGGTGGCGCGCGCGGCGGCTCTCACCGCGACGCCGGAAGTGGACAAGGTGGTCCTGTCGCGCCTGATTGATATCACCACCCGCGAACGGGTCGATAGCGGGGCGCTGCTCGAGCGCCTGATCGCCCAGAACCCGGCCAGCTTTAACTTCCATGTGCCGCTGTCAGACGGCGGCGTGCTGCTGGGCGCAAGCCCAGAGCTGCTGCTGCGTAAAGAAGGCGCGCATTTCAGTTCTCTTCCGCTGGCCGGTTCCGCCCGCCGCCAGCCGGACGATGTGCTGGATCGTGAAGCAGGGCACAGGCTGCTGGCGTCGGAAAAAGACCGCCATGAACATGAGCTGGTGACTCAGGCGATGAAGGCCGTATTAGCGCCGCGCAGCAGCGAACTCTCTCTGCCGGACACGCCCCAACTGATCACGACGCCGACCCTGTGGCATCTGGCGACGCAGATTCAGGGCACCGCGCTGGCAAACGAGAATGCCATGTCGCTGGCCTGCCTGCTGCATCCGACGCCGGCGCTGAGCGGTTTCCCGCATCAGGCGGCGAAACGCCTGATCGGCGAACTGGAGCCGTTCGACCGCCAGCTATTCGGCGGCATTGTCGGCTGGTGTGATGATGAAGGCAACGGCGAGTGGGTAGTGACCATCCGCTGCGCGCGCCTGCAGCAGCGCACCCTGCGGCTATTTGCCGGCGCAGGTATCGTTCCTGCCTCTTCGCCGTTGGGCGAATGGCGCGAAACCGGCGTCAAACTGACCACCATGCTGAACGTATTCGGCTTGCAATAAGGGACGATGATGATCGAATTTACCCGCTGGCCGGAAGCGTTCGCGGCCCGCTATCGGCAAAAAGGTTACTGGCAGGATCTGCCGTTAACCCATCTGATTACCCGTCATGCGGAAAACGACGCCCCGGCGATTATCGACGGCGACAAAAGCTACAGCTATCGTGAATTCAACCGCCTGGTGGATAACCTCGCTTCCTCGCTGCAGCGTCTTGGCCTGAAGCGCGGCGAAACGGCGCTGGTGCAGCTGGGCAACGTCGCGGAATTCTATATTACCTTTTTCGCGCTGCTACGCATTGGCGTGGCGCCGGTCAACGCGCTGTTCAGCCACCAGCGTAGCGAGCTGAACGCCTACGCCGCGCAAATTGAACCCGCCTTACTGATTGCCGACCGCGCACATGCGCTGTTTGCCGATGATGATTTTCTTAACGCTTTTGTTACGCAGCATCCGTCGGTACGCGTGGCGCTGCTGCTGAACGACGACGGCGAGCAGAGCCTGACGGCGGCCATCGAGCGCGCTGACGATAGTTTCGTTGCGCATCCGACGCCTGCCGACGAAGTGGCTTTTTTCCAGCTTTCCGGCGGCAGTACCGGGACGCCGAAGCTCATCCCACGTACGCATAACGACTACGACTACAGCATTCGCCGCAGCAACGAGCTGTGCGGCGTGAGCGCCGAAACGCGCTACCTGAACGCGCTTCCCGCCGCCCACAACTACGCGATGAGCTCGCCGGGTTCATTAGGCGTGTTCCATGCCGGCGGTGTGGTGGTGTTAGCACACGACCCGAGCGCGACCCTCTGCTTCCCGCTGATCGAAAAGCACCAGATCAACCTGACCTCGCTGGTTCCCCCCGCGGTCAGCCTGTGGCTACAGGAGATCCATCACGCCGGCAGCAATGCTCAGCTGCAATCGCTGCGGCTGTTGCAGGTGGGCGGAGCGCGCCTGTCAGCGACCCTCGCCGCGCGCATTCCGGCGGAAATCGGCTGTCAGCTCCAGCAGGTCTTCGGCATGGCGGAGGGGCTGGTGAACTATACCCGCCTCAACGACAGCCCCGAGCGCATTATCAATACCCAGGGCTGCCCGATGTGTCCTGATGACGAAGTTTGGGTGGCCGATGCGCAGGGTAATCCGCTGCCGCGCGGCGAAGTCGGACGCCTGATGACCCGCGGGCCTTACACCTTCCGCGGGTACTACAAGAGCCCGCAGCATAATGCCGAAGCCTTTGATGCCGAGGGCTTCTACTGTTCGGGCGATCTGATTTCGATCGATGAAGAGGGCTACATCACCGTGCAGGGGCGGGAAAAAGATCAGATCAACCGCGGCGGCGAGAAGATCGCGGCGGAAGAGATCGAAAACCTGCTGCTGCGCCATCCGGCGGCGATCCACGCGGCGCTGGTCAGCATGGAAGATAGCCTGCTCGGTGAAAAAAGCTGTGCGTATCTGGTAGTGAAAGAGCCTCTGCGCGCGGTGGCGGTGCGCCGTTTCCTGCGTGAACAAGGAGTCGCAGAATTTAAACTGCCGGACCGCGTGGAGTGCGTTGATGCGCTGCCGCTGACGCCGGTGGGCAAAGTCGATAAAAAACAATTACGTCAGTGGCTGGCTGAACGCAAGCTGGGCTGAAGGAGAAGACAGAATGGCAATCCCCAAATTACAGGCTTACGCGCTGCCGGAAGCCAGCGATATCCCGGCGAACAAAGTGAACTGGGCATTTGAGCCGTCCCGTGCCGCGCTGTTGATCCACGATATGCAGGAGTATTTCCTCAACTTCTGGGGCGAAAACAGCGCGATGATGGAGAGAGTGGTGGCCAACATCGCCGCCCTGCGCGAGTTCTGCAAACAGAACCATATTCCGGTCTTTTACACCGCTCAGCCGAAAGAGCAGAGCGACGAAGACCGCGCGCTGCTGAACGATATGTGGGGACCGGGCCTGACCCGTTCGCCGGAACAGCAGCAGGTGATTGCCGCGCTTGCGCCGGACGACAGCGACACCGTGCTGGTGAAGTGGCGCTACAGCGCGTTTCATCTCTCGCCGCTGGAGGAGAAGCTGAAAGAGGCGGGGCGCGATCAGCTGATCATCACCGGCGTTTACGCCCATATCGGCTGTATGACCACTGCGACTGACGCGTTTATGCGCGATATTAAGCCGTTTTTCGTTGCCGATGCGCTGGCCGATTTCAGCCGTGAAGAGCATCTGATGGCGCTCAACTACGTGGCGGGCCGCTCCGGTCGCGTGGTGATGACCGAAGAGCTGCTGCCGCTGCCGGCGTCAAAAGCGGCGCTGCGCGCGCTGGTGCTGCCGCTGCTGGATGAAACCGACGAGCCGATGGACGATGAAAACCTGATCGACTACGGCCTCGACTCGGTGCGTATGATGGCGCTTGCCGCGCGCTGGCGTAAAGCGCACGGCGATATCGACTTCGTGGTGCTGGCGAAAAACCCGACCATTGATGCCTGGTGGGCCCTGCTGTCCCGCGAGGTGAAATAATGAACGGACTCAATTTTCACGGCCGGACCGTGTGGATCACCGGCGCGGGCAAGGGGATCGGCTACGCTACCGCCCTGGCGTTCGTTGAGGCCGGCGCGCAGGTAACCGGCTTTGATCTGGCGTTCGACGGCGAAAGCTATCCGTTCGCCACCGAGACGCTGGACGTTGCCGACGCGCAGCAGGTGGCGCAGACGTGCGGCCGCCTGCTGGCAGGGATCGCGCGGCTGGATGTGTTGGTCAATGCCGCCGGTATTTTGCGGATGGGGGCGACCGATGCGCTGAGCCAGGAAGACTGGCAGCAGACCTTTGCCGTTAACGTTGGCGGGGCGTTTAACCTGTTCCAGCAGACGATGGCGCAGTTCCGCCGCCAAAAAGGCGGGGCGATTGTGACCGTGGCGTCCGACGCTGCGCATACCCCGCGCATTGGCATGAGCGCCTACGGCGCATCAAAGGCGGCGCTGAAGAGCCTGGCGCTGACCGTTGGCCTTGAGCTGGCGGGCAGCGGGGTACGCTGTAATCTGGTTTCTCCTGGCTCGACCGACACCGATATGCAGCGGACGCTGTGGGTGAGCGATGACGCTGAGCAGCAGCGCATTCGCGGCTTCGGCGAGCAGTTTAAGCTGGGCATTCCGCTGGGCAAAATCGCCCGCCCGCAGGAGATTGCCAATACCATTCTGTTCCTCGCCTCCGACCACGCCAGCCATATCACGCTGCAGGATATCGTGGTGGACGGCGGCTCGACGCTGGGGGCATAAATGGCCTGGAAACGTCAGCTGACGCTGGATGAACTCAACGCGACCAGCGTCAATACGATGGTGGCGCATCTGGGCATCGTTTATACCCGGCTTGAGGAGGGCGTGCTGGAAGCGGAAATGCCGGTCGACGCGCGAACCCACCAGCCGTTCGGGCTGCTGCACGGCGGCGCCTCCGCGGCGCTGGCGGAAACCCTCGGTTCAATGGCCGGATGGCTGATGACCGAAGAGGGGCAGTGCGTAGTGGGCACCGAGCTCAACGCCACCCACCACCGGGCGGTCTCCAGCGGCAAAGTCCGCGGCGAATGCCGGGCGCTGCACCTGGGGCGTCAGGGCCAGAGCTGGGAAATTGCGGTGTTCGACGAGCGGGGACGACGCTGCTGCACCTGCCGTCTGGGCACGGCGGTCCTCGGATGAGGCATAGCCTGTTCCCGGGTCGCGCTGCGCTTACCTGGACTACGGGTTCATCATCGTCTGCGGGCCGGTAGCCCGGACAGGCGCGTCAAGCGCCGCCTCCGGGGAAGCAGGATGCGATGCAGTGACAGATTATCCCTCCCCGTTTTCATCCATTTTCCTGCCAGAAGTGATCTCGCTTGCAATGTGAGATAAATCCTTGCCGTCAGGCGACATCCGCAACGTTTCAAAGTTGTTAAAATTCACATTATGTTCTAGAAACAACTTGTAACATCCTGATTACCCTACCTGTGGAACACAATGATGAATAATTCAGGGAAATACCTCATCTGGACACTGCTCTCCGTTATCGGAGCCTTTGCCCTGGGCTATATCGCGCTAAACCGGGGTGAACAGATCAACGCGCTGTGGATTGTCGTCGCGGCAGTCTGCGTCTATCTGATCGCCTATCGCTTTTACGGCCTCTATATCGCTAAAAACGTGCTGGCGGTTGACCCGACGCGCATGACTCCGGCGGTGCGTCACAATGACGGCCTCGACTACGTTCCAACCGACAAGAAAGTGCTGTTCGGTCACCATTTTGCGGCCATTGCCGGCGCGGGGCCGCTGGTTGGTCCTGTGCTGGCGGCGCAGATGGGCTATCTGCCGGGAATGATCTGGATCCTCGCGGGCGTGGTGCTGGCCGGAGCGGTACAGGACTTTATGGTGCTGTTTGTCTCCACCCGTCGCGACGGACGTTCGCTCGGCGAGCTGGTGAAAGAGGAGATGGGCCCGACCGCCGGCGTGCTGGCGCTGGTGGCCTGCTTTATGATCATGGTGATTATCCTCGCGGTACTGGCGATGATCGTGGTGAAAGCGCTGACCCACAGCCCGTGGGGGACTTACACCGTAGCCTTTACCATCCCGCTGGCGATTTTCATGGGGATCTATATTCGCTATCTGCGCCCCGGGCGTATTGGCGAGGTGTCGGTGATTGGCCTGGTGATGCTGGTGTTCGCCATCATTTCCGGCGGCTGGGTGGCGGAAAGCCCGACCTGGGCGCCGTGGTTTGACTACACCGGCGTACAGCTCACCTGGATTCTGGTGGGTTACGGGTTTATCGCCGCGGTGCTGCCGGTCTGGCTGCTGCTGGCGCCGCGCGACTACCTCTCCACCTTCCTGAAAATCGGCACCATTGTCGGTCTGGCGATTGGTATTCTGATTATGCGCCCGACGCTGACGATGCCGGCGCTGACCAAATTTATTGATGGCACCGGCCCGGTATGGAGCGGCAGCCTGTTCCCGTTCCTGTTTATCACCATCGCCTGCGGCGCGGTTTCCGGCTTCCATGCCCTGATTGCCTCCGGCACGACGCCGAAAATGCTGGCTAATGAAGGCCAGGCCTGCTTTATCGGCTACGGCGGCATGCTGATGGAGTCCTTCGTGGCGATTATGGCGCTGGTGGCGGCCTGTATTATCGACCCGGGCGTCTATTTCGCGATGAACAGCCCGATGGCTGTGCTGGCCCCGGCGGGCGTGACCGATGTGGTGGCGTCGGCGGCGCAGGTGGTGAGCAGCTGGGGCTTTACCGTGACGCCGGATACCCTTAACCAGATCGCTCACGAAGTGGGAGAGCAGTCGATTATCTCCCGCGCGGGCGGCGCGCCGACGCTGGCGGTGGGCATGGCTTATATTCTGCACGGTTCGCTGGGCGGCCTGATGGACGTCTCCTTCTGGTATCACTTCGCGATTCTGTTCGAGGCGCTGTTTATCCTGACCGCGGTGGATGCCGGCACGCGCGCGGCGCGCTTTATGCTGCAGGATCTGCTCGGGGTGATTAGCCCGGGTCTGAAGCAAACCAGCTCGCTGCCGGCGAACCTTCTCGCCACGGCGCTGTGCGTGCTGGCGTGGGGCTACTTCCTGCATCAGGGCGTGGTTGACCCGCTTGGCGGCATCAACACGCTGTGGCCGCTGTTTGGTATTGCCAACCAGATGCTGGCGGGGATGGCGCTGATGCTCTGCGCGGTGGTACTGTTTAAGATGAAGCGCCAGCGCTATGCCTGGGTCGCGCTGCTGCCGACCTCCTGGCTGCTGATCTGTACCCTGACCGCGGGCTGGCAGAAGTCGTTCAGCACCGATACCAAAGTGGGCTTCCTGGCGATTGCCAACAAGTTCCAGGCGATGATTGACAGCGGCAATATTCCGCCGCAGTACACCGAGTCGCAGCTGGCGCAGCTGGTGTTTAACAACCGTCTGGATGCCGGGCTGACCATCTTCTTTATGGTGGTGGTGGTCGTGCTGGCGCTGTTCTCGATTAAGACCGCGCTGGCGGCGCTGAAAGAGGACAAACCGACGGCGAAAGAGACCCCTTACCAGGCGATGCCTGCTGATGCTGATAGCCTGGTGACCCAGGCGAAACGCGCCCACTAAGCCATGACGTTATCGCCCTCCTTTGCGAGAAGGGGGGCGATGATGGGAGTTGAAAATGTTTGATACCCTTTCGAAAGCCGGAAAATATTTAGGCCAGGCGGCGAAAATGATGATCGGCGTCCCGGATTACGACAACTACGTGGAGCACATCCGCGCGACCCACCCGGAACAAACGCCGATGACCTATGAAGAGTTTTTTCGCGAGCGTCAGGACGCGCGCTACGGCGGTAAAGGCGGCGCGAAGTGCTGTTAACCCTCTTTTGGCAGATACAGGCTGATCTGCTCCTGGGTGCAGCCGTATATTGCCGCCAGCTTTTCGCGGGTGCGCTTTTGCGGGCGGGAGTCGATAGCTTCTAGCTGGGATACCGCCGACTGGCTAATCCCGAGCTTATTGGCCACCTCCTGCTGCGACAGGCCGCGTAAAATGCGCCAGGCCGCCTGCAGGCTGACTTTCTCACGATGCATGATGTCGCAAACGCTGTCAGGCAATGGAATATCGTCGTATTCATCAGATTCGTAGGGAACGTCTTCCCACTCCTCCTCTTTTTCATCATCGTATTCCGCCATTTTCAGGCGCATCTGGAAGTATTCGTTATAGGGGATCACCACATACTGTGGATTGCCCTCGTCATCCTTAATGAGTTGCACTGCCATAAAGCGTTGCCTCCTCGTGAAGATAGGTTGTTGAGGTTCTGCGTTTTATTGCTACGACATAGCAGCTTTCAGGTACCCCCTCAAACTGTGTGAAGATGATTCGATAATCACCGACACGCAATTGATAATGATCTTCGGATCCCGACTGCTTGAGTTTTTTAATGTCCGGAGCCGGCGCATTTTTATCATCCATGGTGCGTAGCTTTTCTTTGATTCTCTCCTGATAGCGGGAATCTATTGCGGCGAGCTGTTTTTCTGCGCTTTTTGACCAAAAAACGATCATCCTGACCTCCACTTTAAGTCAAAGCTCACCATAAGTAAATAATAAGATTATAAGTAAATTTAAATTATCTTATAGCAGACGATAATGCAGCTTTTATGCGGAATAAAGACAGAAACATCAGCTTTGCGAGGCGGCTCGAAAGCGCCTCCGCCGGGCGGCAGAGGCGAATAAAACGGGGGGATTAACCGGCGAAACGTTCGACCTTCTCAAACGCCGCGCGCAGGGTTTCGGCGGTCAGTTCAACCGGCAGAAAATGGATGGACTCCACCGGGCGCAGGGTATGGGCAATCACCCGATCCAGCTGTTCGCGGTTGTTGATGTCCACCTCCAGCGCCGCCAGCGTAGTCGGCAGATTAAAGCGCCGGTACGCCTGCACCAGCTGCGCCAGCACGTCGTCCTGGCCGAGCAGGGCGCTCTGGACCAGAATGCCGTAGGCGACTTTGGTCCCGTGGAGATACTTCTCGGTCTGCGGCAGTACCGTCAGCCCGTTGTGCACCGCGTGGGCGGCGGCGACGCGGGTATAGCGCTCGCCCAGCCCGCCGACCATACCGCCGCCGGCGATAACCGCATCCACGACGTCGCGGAAAGCCTGGGTCAGCTCGCCGCGCTGCTGGTCGGCCAGCGCGGTTTCGCTGCTTTCCAGCAGCACATCGCGGATCGCCAGCGCGCCGTTGATGCCAAGGCGCACGGTGAGCGGCAGCGTCTCCGGCTGCGGGGCCAGCACCACCGCTTCATACCATTTCGCCAGCGTATCGCCGATGCCCGCCAGCAGATATTCCGCCGGCGCGTTAAGAATAATGCGCGGCTCCACCAGCACCAGGAAGTTGGCGTCGTCGAAAATCTCAAACTGCAGCGCCTGACCGGCATCGTTATACCACACCGACAGCGGCGTCCACGCCGCGCAGGTGGCGGCGATGGTGGGGATGGCTACCACCGGCAGGCCGAGGCGGCGGGCCAGCGCCTTCGCGGTATCGAGCAGCGCGCCGCCGCCCATGCCAATCACCACCGACCGATTGTCGCCGGATGCGCGGGCCAGCTCGCTGACGTCGCTTTCGCTGCAGTGGCCTTTAAATAATATTTTTTTGGCGCCAGGCGCGTTAAACGCTGCCGGCAGGAAAGCCTGCGCGCCCGCGATAGCCCGCTCGCCGTAAACCCACACCGCGCGTGAAAGCTGTTCTTCGCTGTAAAAATCCTGCAGCCGGGCAAGGCTGCCGGGATGGGAATAGTAGTTGGCGGGGCCGGGGACCACGCGGATATCGCTGTGACTCATCAATGCTGTCCTTGTGCTGTTTCGCTAACCCGATGTTATGTCTGGACATCCGGATGGCTAATATTATTTCGCTTTATCTTATGCCTTTTATGCATTTGTCAGTCAAGGAGAGCTATGAAAAATTCGTTAAATCAGAACATTAATCGACAGGGTGCAGGGGATGACCGGCAATCGCCTTGAGATGCAAAATATTAGCCTGGCCTTTTCCGGCTTTCGGGCGCTCAGCAACGTGGCTTTCACCCTGACGGGGGGATCGGTGCATGCGCTGACCGGCGCCAACGGCGCGGGTAAGTCCACGCTCATGGCGGTGCTGTGCGGCACGCACGCCCATTACGAAGGCGAGGTGGTGATTAACAACCAGCCGGTAAGCATTCGCTCGCCGCGCGATGCCAAACAGCTGGGGATCCATCTGGTGCAGCAGGAGGTTGACGTCGCGCTGGTCCCGGGCCTGAGCATCGCGGAAAACATCATGCTCGACAGGCTGGCGGAGCCGGGGATCGCCTTCCGCTGGGGGCGGCTGCGCCAGCTGGCGCGCGAGGCGCTGGCCCAGCTTGACGTCAGCCTCGACGTACGCCGCTCCATCGACAGCTGTACGCTGGCGGAAAAACAGCAAATTCTGCTGGCCCGCGCGCTGTCGCATCACTGCCGCTTTCTTATCCTCGATGAACCGACCGCGCCGCTGGACCAAAACGAAAGCGAGCGCCTGTTTGCGGTGGTTCGCCGTCTGCAGCGCCAGGGCATTGGTATCGTGTTTATCTCGCACCGCATTCATGAATTAAAAGCGGTCTGCGACACCCTGACGGTGCTGCGCGACGGCCGGCTGATTGAGAGCGGGCCGATGGCCGACCTGAGCGGCGAGCAGATCGTCGAGAAGATGCTCGGGCATGAGCTGAGCGATATCTTTCCGCCGAAGCGGCCGCCGCATAGCGATGAGGTGCTGCTACAGGTTGAAGGGCTGCACGACGAAGGGCTGCTGCAGGATATCTCGTTGCGTCTGCGCAAGGGGGAGATTCTGGGGATCGCCGGGCTGGCGGGTGCCGGGAAAACCGAGCTGTGCAAGGCGCTGTTTGGCGCCAGCAAAAGCCGTTTGACCCGCGGCGAACTGAACAGCCAGCCGTGGCGACCGCGCGACCCGGCGGACTCGGTGGCGCGCGGTCTGGCGCTGGTGCCGGAAGAGCGGCGCAAAGAGGGCATTTTTATCGAAGAACCGGTGGCGATGAACCTGGCGGTCAGCGCCGATAGCAGCTTCTCCCGCTGGAGCCTGTTTGGCCATCGTCAGGCCTGGCGCTGGGCGGAAGAGGTGATCGCCCGGGTGGGCATTCGGACATCGGGTCCGGCGCAAACCCTGCGCCGGCTCTCCGGCGGCAATCAGCAAAAAGTGGCGATAGGCAAATGGCTGCGCGGCAACGCCAACGTCCTGATTTTCGATGAGCCGACCAAAGGGGTCGACGTCAAAGCCAAAACGGACCTCTTCAACGCGATCGACGGCCTGGCGCGGGAAGGTAAAGGGGTGATTTACGCCTCGGGCGAGTTCGCCGAACTGGTCGGCCTGTGCGATCGCATCTGCGTGCTGTGGGACGGACGCATCGTGGCGGAAATTCCGGGCGCAGAGGCCCGGGAAGAGAACATTCTTTATTACTCCACCGGAGGAGGAGCAGCGTGAGTAAGGCCCTGGCAGTTAACGTGACGGTATCGGGCCGTCAGCGATTTTTCGATTTTCTCTACAAATGGGGCATGTTGCTGACCGTCGTCCTGCTGATTGCCGTTTTTGGCCTGGCGTCGGACAACTTCCTCGACCCGTTTAACATCATCAACATCCTGCGTTCCATCGCCATCGTGACGGTGATCGCCATCGGCGTATCGATATCGCTGACCATCGGCGGCTTCGATTTGTCCGTGGGCTCCACCGCCTCGCTGGCCAATGCGCTGGTGATTTCGCTGTTTGTCTGGCACGGCTTCGGCACCACCGAGGCGATCCTTATCACCCTCGCGCTCTGTACCTTAGTGGGGCTGTTTAACGCATTTCTTATCGTGATCCTGCGTATTCCCGATATGCTGGCGACGCTTGCCAGCCTGTTCGTGATTCAGGGCGTGGCGATGACCTACAGCTACGGCGGGTCGATCACCGAAAACATGGTGCTGCCGAGCGGCGATATGGCGGAAGGGGTGATTCCGGCGGCGTTCGGTTCGCTGGGGCAGGTGCCAACGATAGTGATCATTATGCTGGTGGTGACCGTTATCGCTCAGCTGGCGCTCTCTTTTACCACCCACGGACGGCGGATGTACGCCATCGGCGGCAACCCGGAAGCGGCGCGCCTCTCCGGCCTGCGCATCACCCGTTACAAAGTGGCGGCGTACGTCATCGCCTCTCTGCTGGCGGGCCTCGGCGGCATTCTGCTGGCGTCGCGCATCGGCTCATCGCAGGTGAACGCCGGCGGTGGATACCTGATGGATGCGGTGGCGGCGGCGTGGATTGGCTTCTCGCTGGCCGGTTCCGGTAAGCCGAACGCGCTCGGTACGCTGGTGGGGGCGGTCATTTTAGGCGTGCTCTCCAATGGCCTGGTGATGCTCTCGGTGCCCTATTACGCGATGGACATTATTAAAGGGCTGGTGCTGGCTGGCGCGCTCGCACTGACTTATTTTCAGCGCCGTACCTAAAATTTTACCCGTCATTCTTCAAATTGCAGGTGTGTTGGCTGCGTTCACTCACCCGAATCACTTACTTATGTAAGCTCATCGGGATTCGTTTACTTGCCGCCGTCCTGCAATTCGGATTATTTAGGGTAACAAAAAGGAAACACTATGAAAAAGATAACATTTTCACTCATCGCACTGGGGTTGTTCAACGCCACGGCGGCCTTCGCTGAAACCCCGACGCCGCTTCCGGCGGCGATTGCCGAACACAGTGGGCCGATTCGCATCGCGGTGATCCGTAACCTGGGCTCGGACGATAACACCACCCAGTTTGTCTCCGGAGCGATCCAGGAGGGGAAAAAGCTCGGCTTTAAAATCAGTACCTTCCTCAGCAACGGTGATGACGCCAAATTCCAGGACTTCGTTAACCAGGCGATTAGCCAGAAATACGACGGCATTATCCTTTCTCAGGGGCGCGACCCCTACGCCACCGCGCTGGTGAAAAAAGCGGTGGACGCCGGGATCAAAGTCTCGGTTTTCGATACCGCGGTAAACGGCCAGATCCCGGGCGTCACCGTCACCCAGCAGGATGACGCTTCGCTGACCGAGCTTTCCTTTGGCCAGCTGGTGAAAGATTTCAACGGCAAAGCCAATATCGTCAAACTGTGGGTCGCGGGTTTCCCGCCGATGGAGCGCCGCCAGGCGGCCTACCAGACGCTGCTTAAACAAAACCCCGGCATCAAAGAGCTGGAATCCATCGGCGCGGTCTCTTCCGACGTACAGGGCGATACCGCCAACAAGGTCGGCGCGATCCTGGCGAAATACCCGAAAGGTAAAATTGATGCCATCTGGGGAACCTGGGATGCGTTCAGCCAGGGCGCCTATAAAGCGCTGAAAGAGAACGGCCGCACCGAGATCAAACTCTACAGCATCGACATTTCCAACCAGGATCTGCAGCTGATGCGCGAATCCGGCAGCCCGTGGAAGGTGAGCGTAGCGGTGGATCCGAAGCTTATCGGCGCCACCAACGTGCGCCTGATCGCCAATAAGATTGCCGGGGAACCGACGCCTGCGACCTACGACTTTAAGGCGGCGGCGATCCCGCAGGCGCTGCTGGCGGCGCAGCCGGGGGCGGTTAACGTCGCCTCGCTGGGTAAAATTATCCCGGGCTGGGGCCAGACTGAAGACTTTATCGCCCCGTGGTTCGCTACCCTGGAAGCGAAAAACAAATGAGTGTTTTGCCAACAGCAGAATACAGCCGCAATATGCGGCTGATCGGGCATAGCGATCAGGGAGGACGCCCGGACGGCGTTCAGCTGATGGTCCATCGTGGTTTTGCCTATATCGGCCATATGGTCTCGCAGGGCTTTTCCGTGGTGGACGTGCGCGACCCTAAACATCCGCAAACGGTCAATTACATCGCCGCGCCGCCCGGTACCTGGAACGTCCATTTACAGGCGCACGACGATCTGCTGCTGGTGATCAACGCCCGGGATCTGTTCGCCGATGCCCGCTTCGCCGACGAAAAGGTTTACTACACCCGTTCGGTGGGCGAGACGGTCAGCGACGTACGGGATAGGGGCTGGAGCGCCGGGCTGCGGATTTTTGATATTTCCACTCCGGATAAACCGCGAGAGATCGCCTTTCTGTCGCTTAACGGCATCGGTATCCACCGAATCTGGTACGTCGGCGGACGCTGGGCCTACGTTTCCGCGCTGATTGACGGCTTTAGCGACTACATTTTCCTGACTATCGACCTGGCCGACCCGCGCAAGCCGGAGGTCGCCGGGCGCTGGTGGCTGCCGGGGATGAACCAGGCGGCAGGGGAGACCGCGCAGTGGCCGGAAGGCAAGCGCTATGCCCTTCATCATGCGATTATCGCCGGCGACACCGCCTACGGCAGCTGGCGCGACGGCGGCCTGACCCTGCTCGATGTGCAGGACCGCACTCAGCCGAAGCTGATTAGCCACCGTAACTGGAGCCCGCCGTTTGGCGGCGGCACCCACACCGCGCTGCCGCTCCCGGATCGGGATCTGCTGGTGGTGCTTGATGAGGCGGTGCTGGATAACCAGCAGGATGGCGAGAAGCTGATCTGGCTGTTCGACATTCGCGACCCGACGAATCCGGTGAGTATCGCCACTTTCCCGCAGCCGGACGAAGCTGACTACGTGGCGAAAGGGGCGCACTTTGGCCCGCATAACCTGCATGAGAATCGTCCCGGCAGCTTTGTCAGCTCAACGCTGATTTTCGCCACTTATCAGAACGCGGGCGTGCGGGCTTACGATATATCTAACCCTTATCGACCGGTGGAAACCGGCGCGCTGGTGCCCGCCGCGCCGGCGAAAATGATGGATACCCGCCCCGGTCGCCCGCGGGTGATCCAGTCCTGCGACGTCTTCGTCGACGCACAGGGAATTATTTACAGCACCGATTATAACGGCGGGCTGTCGGTTATTGAGTATCTGGGGTAAGGGATTGTGGGTATTGCCTTCCCGGGTCGCGGCGTAAACGCCTTACCCGGGCTACAGGACCACAGACGGTGGTGAACCCGTAGCCCGGCTAAGCGCAGCGCGAGCCGGGAAAGGCTGGACGGAGATTCAACCGTACTGGCGAATTCGCGCAATCAGCTCTTCGACATTGTTGAGACGGTCGGCAATGAGAATAAGCGCTTTACCCAGCGTGATGGCGTGGCGCAGGCATTCATGGCGCATGGCTTCGTCCTGGATAGTATCAATATCCGCCACGTGCGAGAGTCCGACGCTGCGGCGAATCAGCTCGGTGCCGCAGAAGCCCACCGCGTCGGCCCACACTTTCTGCAGGAACGCGGAGGCATAGCCGGGCCAGGCCAGCGCGGCGTCGCGGGATCTCTCCGCCGCCAGCGCCTGAAAACGCTCGGCAAAGGTGTTCCAGAACTGCTGGATATCGCTGAGGCGCTGTTCGCGAGCGGCGGCGGCATCGCGAATGCCCAGATGCCCCGGCAGACCGCAATAGTTGAGCAGCAGGTTGCCGATGGCGGTGCCGATATCGAAGCCTATTGGGCCGAAAAAGCCGAACTCGGCGTCGATGGCCTTAAAGCTGCCTTCGGCGACGAAAATCGAGCCGCTGTGGATATCGCCGTGCAGCAGGGCTTCGGCATGGGAGAAGAAGCGATGCTTGAGCGCGGCCACCGCCAGCTTCAACTGGGCATCGTCGCGCAGGGCGGCGACATCGGCTTCCAGCGCGGCTGGATAGCTGTTGCGCTCGTGAACCTGATACGGGTCGTTAAAGAACAGATCCTCGGTGATTTCGCACATCTCGGGATTAATAAATTGCGCCACCTGGGCCTTTTTCTCGTGAGGATGCAGATAAAAGTCGCTGGTGTGGAACAGCGCCTGGGCCAGGTATTCCCCCAGCTGGCTGGCGGCCTGGGGGTAGTAAACGTTATTGATCAGCTCCCCGCGCCAGATGCGGTGATCGGAGAGATCTTCCATCACCATCACCGCCAGCTCGGGATCGAAATGCACAATCCGCACCGTGTGCTGCGGACAGTGCTGATAGTGAGCCACCAGGGTTTGTGCTTCAAGACGCGCGCGGTCAAGGGTCAGCGGCCAGGATTCTCCCACGCAGCGCACGTAGGGCAGCGCCTGCTTAACGATAATCCGGCTCACGCCCTCGGTATCGAAAATTTTAAACACCAGGTTGAGGTTACCATCGCCCACTTCCTGCGCGGACACCAGTTCTGACGGGTTTTCGATACCGCCAAATTGTTGGGCATAAGCCACCGCATCGCTGGCCGTGAAAGTATGGTATTGCGACATTGCCTCGATCCTCAAAATTCTGATTAAGCCGTTCAGACGTCTATACTTCTGGATTCCATCCTGACACAATGTGATACAACAACGCAACAGGGATTTAACTAAATGCAGACACTACAGACCACCAGCCTGCGGGTAAGCGAAAATCAGCTCTTTATTCTTGACCAGCAGGCTTTACCGCAGGAAAAACGCTGGCTGGCGGCGGATAACGTGGCGCTGCTGGTGGACCATATTCACGCCCTGCGGGTACGCGGCGCGCCGCTGATTGGCCTGTCGGCCAGCCTGCTGCTGGCGCTGCTGGCGCAGCGCGGCCTGACCCGCGAGGCGCTATCTGAGGCGCTGGAAACGCTGCGCGCCGCGCGTCCGACGGCGGTAAACCTGATGAATAATCTGGATCGCATGAAGCTGGCGCTGGCGGAGGAGCGCTTTCCGCAGGCGCTGGAAGCGGAAGCGCTGCGCCTGATCGAAGAGGATAAACAGCTTTGCGCCAGCATCGCCGAGGCGGGCAGCGCGCTGGTGACACCGGGCAGCCGCCTGTTGACCCACTGCAATACCGGCGGCCTGGCGACGGCGGGCGTCGGCACCGCGCTGGGGGTAATTGCGCTGGCGCATCAGCAGGGAAACGTGGCGCACGTCTGGGTGGATGAAACGCGCCCGCTGTTACAGGGCGGACGTTTGACCGCCTGGGAGTTGGGTGAACTGGGCGTGCCGTATCGGCTGATTACCGATTCGATGGCCGCCAGCCTGATGGCACAGGGCCAGGTCGACGCGGTTTGGGTGGGCGCTGACCGTATTGCCGCCAACGGCGATGTGGCGAATAAAATCGGCACCTATTCGCTGGCGGTGCTGGCGAAGTACCATCACATTCCCTTTTACGTGGCCGCGCCGCAGACTACCCTGGACCGCCATTGCCCGAACGGCGCGGCGATCCCGATTGAGCAGCGGGCGGCCGCTGAAGTCACCGGCGTCGCCGGCAGCTTTGGCGCGGTACAGTGGGCGCCGAGAGAGGCCGCGGTGTACAACCCGGCCTTTGACGTCACGCCCGCATCGTTAGTCAGCGGCTGGGTGCTGGACAGCGGCGTGGTGACCCCGGAGCAGGTCGCTGCCGGGGCGTTCAAGCCAGAAAAGGCCTGAACCTGAGTGAAAAAGGCGAAGCGACCTCCCTCGCTTCGCCTTCAACTTATGGCAGCACCATCTCTACTGCCGGAGCGGACTGCGGGTCGATATTGCGGCCAAGCGCCGTCAGCGCCGCCTGGTAAGGGCAAAGCGTCCCGACGGCGGTGGTCCGGCAGCCCGCCTGATGCCACTCCTGGCGCAGCAGCGGATGCTGGCTATCCGGCGTTTGCAGGCGGCGTAAATCGTCCAGACTTTGCGCCTGGAAGTAGACGCGCAGGTAGCGTTTTCCGCTATGGGTGTCGCGCCAGCGTTCCAGTACCAGGCTGCTGCCCGGCGGGATATTGCCGCGGCTGTACCCCGGCAGCTGCCAGCTAAAGTCCATTAATGTCCGCACCATGGCGATATTGGTATCGTGCGCCACCAGCAGCAGCCAGCGCACGTTCGGCGCGGCGCCCTCTTTTACCCCTTCAAGCATGGCGTTGAGCAGAATCGAGCCGCGTTTTTGCGCGGTATAAAACACATCGTTGCTCAGATCGTAGTTCTCCGTCAGCAGCGGCAGCAGGGCGGTTATCTGGCTGGAACGGGTAATATGGCCCCACGCCAGCTGGCTGAGAGGCAGGTTCTCGCTCCAGCCCAGACGCAGCGTCTCAACCATATTGGCCATCACGCTCAGCCCGCTAATCGACGTTTTGCCGCTTTTGCTCTGCTCCACCTGCCACGGTAGATAAAACACCGGGCAGGGCTTATCGGATACGCAGACCGCGTTTTTCAGCAGCTGAATTGCCGGAGCCAGCGCCTGCCGACGCTGCGCCAGATCGCCGGCCGTCTTCTTCACTTCCGCCAGCTGGCGGGCGGGATCGGTTTGCGTGGCGGCAAATTTATCGGTCTGAAACAGTGGGTCGGCGTCGCCGCTGACGTGATGAATCATCACGCCGCAGCCGGGAAAGGCGCCGTCCACCAGCGCCTGGGCGGTGGCCCGCGTGCGCTGCAGGGGGCTGGCGCGCACGTAAATCTCTCCACTCGCCGGGCAGCTCACCGTCAGCAGACCGAGCTGGCGAAAGCGCGCGCCCTCATCGCGCCCCTTATTGACGACGGCGGCGTAGCCGTGGCCGGTCAGCTCCCCGTCGTGGGTGGTCCACTGCGTCCACGGACGCTGGGTCGCGGCTTCGATGGCCTCCCGGTTGCCCTCCGTCGGCGGACGAATGCCGTGGCGGCTGAGTTCAACCACTTTTTCCAGCGTAAACTGCGCGGCGGCGTGGCCCGGCGCGGCCAGCAACGGCAGGGCGCAGGCGAGCAGCAGGCGTAGCAAAACCTGATGTCGTACAGGCATCATAAAATCTTCCTTATAAGTTAAAAGGTTATGACGAGAATGAGGTCTGACGCTCTATCGCGTGTCGCCTGGCGACAATCGCGGCGGTGGTAAAACAGAATAGCGCGGACATCAGGCCGGTGCCTACCCAAAACAGCGATAGCGTACTGAAGTCATACAGCGTTTTGCCATTTTCGATTATCGATGTTTTATCGATGATGATGCCGGTCAGAAACTCGCCGAGTCCCGCCCCCGCGTAGCTGGCGATACCGATGGTGCCGAGCGCGGCGCCCGCGGCTTTACGGGACGAAATATCGACGGCGATCAGTCCGCCAAGGAAGCAGGTCAACGCCCCGATGGTGGCGCCGAAGATAATCATCGCCAGAATATCGGTGTAGTAGCCGTGCGGCGACCAGAGCATCAGCGCGAAGCCGGCGGTATTGAGCAGGCTGATAAAACCGGCCATCACGCTGCGGTTGCGCGGGAAGAAGCGGTCGGAGAGCATCCCGGCGATAATCGTTCCGGCAATACCCGCGATAGCGTTGACCCCGATAATCCCGGACGCTTCGAGGGTAGAGTAGGCTTTATCCTGCTCCAGGAAGAAGATCCCCCATGAATTCACCGCGTAGCGGTCGATATACATAAACGCCGAGGCCAGCGCCAGCGCCCACAAGGCCGGATTGCGCAGCGCCAGCAGCTGGTTTTTAAACACCGAGCCGCGGGCTTCCGTCTCCTCCAGCGGTTCGTCGCGAATCACGTTGATTGACGGGAAGCCGCAGCTTTGCGGCGAGTCGCGCATAAACAACAGCATCAGCACCACCCCGGCGGCGCCGAGCGCGGCGGTCGACAGATAGCCCATCTGCCAGCCGAATCCGGCAATCACCGCCGCGATCACCATATAGGTCATCGCTTCGCCGATGTTATGCGCCGTTGACCAGATGGCGTAAAAGGTGCCTCGCTCTTTACAGCCGTACCAGCGCGCCAGCGATACCACGCACGGGCCGACGCCCATCGACTGCGCCCAGCCGTTAATCCCCCAAAAGATAGCCAGCAGCATAGCGTTGCTGGTCATCCCCATCATCAGGTTCATCCCGGCGCTTAGCAGCAGCCCGAGGCTCATATAGCGCACCACGTTGGCATGATCGGCGATAAAGCCGTTGACCAGCTTGCCGATGGCGTAGCTGAAAAACAGCGTTGAGCCGATCATGCCCAGCTCCGTCGGGGTAATGCCGAGCTCCACCAGCGCGCTTTTGGCGACGGTGAACGACAGCCGGCAAACGTAGAACGTGACGTACGCCAGGGTCATGGTAATAAAGGTTTGCCAGCGCACGCTGCGAAAGCGCCGCTCATCGAACTCTCCGCCCGCTTTGGGCGGCGAAGCGCGAAAAAATGCGATAATTCTTCCAGACATAATGGTATCTCCGAAGGTCGGAGGCCTGACTGATTAGTGTGGTTCGTCCGTGAGGGTAGATTGTCGTTGTGTAGAGTACATAATCAGATAAAGCCTGACCCGATGCGGTTAAGGTAAGGGGTGACAAAGCATGTTTTTTAATTGTGGATAGAGCGTCTTGCTGGCCAGCAGCAGCGGATTACCGTGACGGATCCCGTCGTTTGCCATATAGTCGTTGCTGAGGCCGCCCGCTTCGCGCATCAGCACCAGCCCCGGCAGCCCGTCCCAGGGGTTCATATGCGGTTCGTAGTAGCCGATAAGCCTGCCCGCCGCCGCCCAGGCGCTCATCAGCGCCCCGGAGCCGTTGCGGATAAACATCCCGCCGTCGCTCAGCAGCGCATCGAGGAAGGGCAGAAAGACCGCAGGCGTCACGCGGTGCGAGGTGCCGACGCCCATCACGCCCTCTTTGACCGTCGCTGCCGGATGCGGCGCGATAGGCCCATCGTTAAGCCATGCGCCCTGGCCTTTCAGGGCGTGGAACAGCTCGCGATGGTTGGGGTCGTACACCACGCCGATAACCGGTTCTCCGTCGGCAATGATGGCCAGCGACAGGCACCAGGTGTGCAGGCCGTTAAGAAAACAGCTGGTGCCGTCGATGGGATCGACAACCCACAGCACGCGCGCGTCCGGCATCTGCGTCCCGCTCTCCTCGCCGAGAAAACCGTCCTGCGGGAAGGCGTCGGTAATGCGCTGCTTAACAAACGTTTCGACCCGCTTATCGGCGACGCTGACCACATCCTGCAGGTCGTCGCCTTTATGATCCACCGCCAGCCGGTCGCGCTGCTGATAGTATTCGAACGCCAGTTCAGCGCCGGCCTTCGCCAGCTCGCAGGCTAAACGGTAGCGGGCCTGCAGTTCATTTGATTCCAGTGATTTCATCATAACTCCCTATTTTGCACACGTGTGCAAATTGCCTGAAAAAAACGGCCCCGAAGGGCAAAATGAGTGTGGATGGATTAAAAATATTATTCTGTGATCGCTCCGGCATAAAATGAATTTTTCATTTAGCGCTTTGGCGAACGATCAGTTTCACCGGCACTTCGCGATGGCGTGACGGCACGCTGAATTTGGCGATCCGCGTCACCAGCAGATCCACCGCGTGGTGGGCGAGCAGGGCGGTATTCTGCTGCACGGTAGTTAGCTGATAGGGCTGCCAGTCCGCCTGCGGGATATCATCGAAGCCGATAATCGCCGGCAGCGAAGCCGTGGGGTTGTCCGCCCGCAGACCGTCCAGCGCGCCGAGCGCCAGCATATCGGTGGCGCAGAACAGCGCCTGCAGCTGCGGATGCGCGGCAAGCAGCTGCCTGGCGGCGGCAAAGCCCGCCTGATAGCCGCTGCTGTCGCAGAAGTGCGCGGCGACCTCCATTCCCTGGGTATGGGCAACAAACGCTTCGTAGCGCTGGCGGGTGCTGAAGTTATCCAGGCTTTCGCCGATAAACCCGGCCTGGCGCCACTGGCGCTGGGCAAACAGGTCGGCCACCAGCTTCGCGCCCTGCGCGTTGTCGCTGCACACGCGATCGCAGCCGGCCAGCTCGGCGTGGCGGTTGATAAGGGTCACCGGGATTTTTCGCTCCAGATACTCCTCCGCCAGCGACAGCGGCGGCGCCCCGGAGGTGATAATGACCCCCGCGACGTGATAGCTCAGCAGCTGCCTGAGCGACGGGGCGAGCTGCTGCGGATCGTCGGCGTTCATCAGCAGCGGCATAAAACCGTTGAGCGCCAGCTGGTGGACCAGCGGCGACAGCAGCTTGCTGCGGAAGGGGTTATCAAAACCGGCGGTGACGATGCCGATAAAATTGCTGCTGCCGGTGTTCATCGTGCGGGCGATAATATTGACCTGATAGCCCAGCGTTTCCGCCGCGGCGAGGACCTTCTGGCGGGTTTTTTCCGCCACCGATGCGCCGGGCGTAAAGGTGCGGGAAACCGCGGAACGGGAGACGCCAGCGAGTCGGGCAACGTCCTCTGCCTTAATCCATTTTTTTTCGCTCATAGTATCAGGGTACGGGTTATCCTCAGTGAGCCCGCGCCGACGCTGGAGCCCATCGTCGGCACGGAAAAAGTCGTTAAAAGGTACCACATAAATCCCCGGGCGAGCAGTGGGTTGACGCGGCATCGCGGCCGCGTCAACGTCAGGCTTATGCCGGATAGCGAATCTGCTCCGCCTGGCGCTGCAAAATAACTTTGCCGTGACGAATGGAGGTCAGCACTCTGGCCTGGCGGCGCAGCGCGTCGTAGTCGTTTTCCGCATCGAGGATCAGCAGGTTCGCCGGGCGTCCTTCGGCAATGCCGTAGTTGTCGCCGAGGCACAGGGTGCGGGCGCTGTTATCGGTAATCAGATCGAGGCAGCGCTGCAAATCTTCGTATCCCAGCATATGGCAGATATGCAGCCCGGCGTCGAGGATGCGCATGATGTTGCCGTTGCCCAGCGGGTACCACGGATCCTGAATGGAGTCCTGGGCAAAGCAGACGTTGATCCCGGCGCGGTCCAGCTCCGCTACCCGCGTCACGCCGCGGCGTTTAGGCCAGCTGTCGAAGCGCCCCTGCAGGTGAATGCTTTCGGTCGGGCAGGAGATAAAATTGATGCCAGACGCTTTGAGCAGACGGAACAGCTTCGAGCAGTAGGCATTGTCGTAGGAGCCCATGGCGCAGGTATGGCTGGCGGTGACCTGCGCGCCCATGCCGCGCACCCGGGCCTCTTCCGCCAGCACCTCCAGAAAGCGCGACTGCGGGTCGTCGGTTTCATCGCAGTGCACGTCCACCAGGCAGCCGTGGCGCTGGGCCAGGTCCATCAGAAAAACCAGCGAGCTGACGCCCTTATCGCGGGTGTTTTCGTAGTGCGGAATGCCGCCCACCACGTCGGCGCCCATTTCGATGGCGCGGGTCATCAGCTCGCGTCCGCCGGGGAAGGACTCAATGCCCTCCTGCGGGAAGGCGACGATCTGCAGATCGATAAGATGGGCCGCCTCTTTTTTCACTCTCAGCATCGCCTCAAGCGCCGTCAGGGAAGGGTCGGTGACATCAATGTGGGTGCGCACGTGCTGCACGCCGTTGTCGCGCAGCATGCCGATGGTTTTCAGCGCCCGCTGGCATGTATCTTCGACGGTGACGCTCGCTTTGCGCTGGCTCCAGCGGGCGATGCCCTCAAACAGGGTACCGCTCATATTCCACTCCGGCTCGCCCGCCGTCAGGGTGGCGTCAAGATGGATATGCGGTTCGACGAACGGCGGGATGACCAGCTTTTGCTCAGCGTCGATATCGTCGGCGCCAGCCGCCTGCGCCGCGGCCTGCGCGGTGATGCTTTTAATCACGCCGTCCTGTAAGTCGAGGGTATAGAGCGCTTCTTGATGGCGCAGGCGCGCGTTGATAATTTTCATGGTTGTTCCCGTAAATGGTTTTGCGACATACGCCAGATCGCTAAGGCGACCGAGGCGTTGAGATGAAACTGCGGGTGGCTGACCGGATAGCCGGTCAGCTTTTCAATACGCTGAATGCGTTGATGCAACGTGTTGCGGTGAATGCCCAGCCGCTCGGCGGCTCTGACCACGTTGCCGCTCTCCTGAAGCAGCGTTTCCAGGGTCTCCATCAGCAGCCAGGGGCTTTTGCGATCCGGCTCAATCAGACAGCCGAGGGTGTCGTGCATAAAGTCGCTCAGCAGGGCGGGGTCGCTAACGGCGGAGAGCAGCTTGATAAACCCCAGCTGCTGGTAGTCGCTGATGCGCTGGGCCGGACGCAGGTTATCGCTGAGGTCCAGCGCCTGACGCGCCTGCGACAGCGCGCGCTGATATCCCTGCAGCTGCTGCACCGGCGCCGAAAGGCCGCACAGCAGCGATAGCCCGTCGTCGCCCTCCGCCAGCGCGATCAGCCACGCCTGGAGCCACGTTTTTTGCTGATAAAATTCGCCTTCCTCATCCGGAAGCAGAAAGAGAAACATATTGCTGCGCTCGACCAGCGGAAAGGGATTGCCCTGCTGATTGAGCTGCTGCTGCAGCCGCTGGCGTACGGTGCGGCGGGCCTGCTGCAGCCAGGCCTCGGCCTGCTCCGGCGGAAACTGGCGAAACAGGCGCGGGATCCCCTCAAGGCGCAGCGCCGCCACCCGCAGCGGGCGGGTAAAATCCAGCTGCTGGTGGAGCGCCCGCTGATGCAGGATTTGCAGGTCGGGATAGTCGCCGGTTAACAGCTGCAGCAGAATATCGCGCTGCGATTGCAGGGCGTTTTCGCTGCGTACCAGCGCGGTACCGATGCGTTCGGTCACGATCACCATTTTCAGCAGATAGGGCTGTTCGATCAGCGGAATGCCCAGCTCGTCGGCCAGCGCAATCAGGCGCGGCGGGATCGCCTGAATGTACGCGTCGCCGGTGAGGATCACCATGCCGGCGATCCCGCGCTGCTTGCCCTCCATCAGCAAATGGATCAGGTTTTCTTCATCGCGGGGATGGTTGATCCCGGTGATAAACACCAGCTCCCCGCCCATGATCCATTCGGCGATATTTTCATTTTCCGCCACGTAGTACCAGCGAACCGCCAGCTGCAGCCCCTGCTTACCGGCGCGCAGGCGCATGGCGGAGAGCCCCTCCAGGGCGAGGATTTCGCTGACCGTCAGGCTCACGGCTACTGCTCCGCGACCGAATCAGCGGCGGGCTGACGTTTGCTCAGACGCGTCAGCGCGATATAGACCAGCGCGGAAACGGTAATGCCAACCAGTGGGGCGATCCACGGTGACAGGTAAGCCACCGCCGCGCCCACGGCGTAGGCGCCCAGCCCCAGCCAGTTAAAACGCGGCAAACGGGCGGTGTGCAGCAGCGGATAGCGGCCGCCGCGATAAAACCAGTAGTCGGCGAGGATCACGCCGCCGATGGGCGGAATGATGCTGCCCAGCAGCACGAGGAAAGGGATCAGCATTTCATACATACCGCCAATGGCCAGCAGAATGCCGACTCCGGCGGCAACCACGGTCAGGGTGCGGCGACGCTCGCTGCGCAGCAGATGGCAGGCCGCCGCCGAAACGTTGTAGATCGTCGGTCCCTGAATCGTCAGCAGGTTGAGGCACAGCATTACCACCGCGGCGACCGACAGCCCCTGCAAAATCAGCACTTCCACGATATCGGCCTGCTGGTAGACGATGGCGCACCAGGCGCCGGCGATAATCATCAGCCCGTTGCCGATCAGGAAGCTGCTCATGCTGGCGACGATGGCGGTGCGGCTGGAGTTGGCCAGCCGTGTCCAGTTCGTCGCCTGGGTCGCGCCGCTGGCAAAGGTGCCGAATACCATGGTAATGGCCGCCGACCAGGTCATGGTTTCACCCGGTTCGATTTGGGTCATCGCCTGCCAGCCGCCGGCGTGATGGGCGGCAAGGTACATCGACACCACCAGCAGAATAAACATCAGCGGTACCGATACGCGCGACAGCGCATCCAGCCCCTTATAGCCCACCAGCGCGGTGACGCAGAACAGGATGCCGAACAGGATCATCAGCGGAATCGTCATCGCCTCAGGCAGGGCGAGGATTTTGACCAGCGAGATGGCGACCGTCGCGGTCCCCCAGGCGTACCAGCCCAGCTCGGCGAAGCCGAGAATAAAATCGGCGAGCTTGCTGCCGATTTCACCGAAGCAAAAACGGCCCATCAGCACGGTATTTAGCCCGCTGCGCGCGGCAATCCAGCCGAGCGAGGCGGCGTACAGGGCCAGCAGAAAGTTACCGATCACCGCAATCCACAGCAGGTTAACGATGGAGAAAGAGACGCCAAGCTTGCCGCCCGCGAACATGGTGCCGGTGAAAAAAGTAAAGCTGAACAGAACCATCGAGATGGAAAAAACGCCCTTGCGCCCGGCGGCAGGCGCTTCGACGAGCGGAAAATCATTGCTGTTTGACATGGTGGAACCTCTGAGTGGCTATCCAAATAGCGATGGCAGAGGGGTAGCAAGAGGTGTGCCAGAAAAAGCGGGGCAGGGGTAACACAATGGGGTGGGCAGTATGCACATAAAACGACGTTAAACGGACATCGTTTGCCATAAATGTGTGCACAGTGCCATGTTTTGCACCGCCGTGGGGCAGTGGGATGTGACTCCTGCCCCGCATTTTTGTCGGACGATGGCTGGCGTGTTATGCGACCCGGGGGGCAGGTCAGAATCGACAAATGATGCCAATTTTATGCCGTTTCCCGGCGACACGATCCCCCATCTTTTTAACCGCTCGCAGGCGGTAATTTTGGCGTCATGAAAATGTCTAGTTGTATTGTTGTTAAAAATAGTAATTTCATATGCCTTTCTGATATAACCATTATCAATGTAAGTCTTTCCTGAAATATTGTTCGCTTACGCTGGCGGTGTTAGTATCGGGTAAATAGCCATTTAGACGGCTAAATACAATATCGCTAAACTAAGGAACTGCTATGTGGCAAGAAAGACTCGCGCAACTGGTCACCACCTGTCATTGGATCGGCGCGAAAGGCTGGGCACCGGCCACCGGCGGCAATATGTCGGTGCGTCAGGATGAGACCTGGTGCTGGCTGAGCGAGTCGGGGCGCGATAAAGGCAGCCTGACGACGGAGGATTTCCTGCAGGTGGAGATCGCCAGCAATAAAGCGCCTTCCGGACGTAAACCCTCTGCTGAAACCGGCCTGCATACCCTGGTGTATCGCCTGTTCCCGGAAGCGAATGTCGTGCTGCACGTGCATACCGTCAACGCGACCGTGCTGTCGCGGATTGAAAAAAGCGCCACCCTGGCGCTGCAGGGCTATGAGATGCAGAAAACCCTGACCGGCCAGCACAGCCATCTCGATACCGTGCCGGTCGCCATTTTTGATAACGACCAGAATATCGATGCCCTGGCGGCGCGCATTGAAGATTATGCGCAGACTCACCCGCTGCGCTACGGCTTCCTGCTGCGCGGCCACGGCCTGACCTGCTGGGGCAAAGACATTCAAGAAGCTCGTCGCCAGCTGGAAGGACTGGAATTTTTGTTCGAATGTGAACTGATGCGCCGCCGCTACGAGCGCGACTAATTTCTCTTCACCAACGGGTCAGGCATGGATTTTTATCTCGGAATCGATATCGGCACCTCGCGCGTGAAAGCGGTGCTGTTTGATGAACGCTTTCAGGCGTGCGCCAGCGCGGCGCAGAACACCGGCCCGCGGCTGTCGGCCAACGGTCACGCCGAGCAGGATATGGCCCAGCTGTGGCAGTCGGTGGTGGCGATTTTACGCGATATCGCCCGGTATCCGGCGCTGCAAAGCGGGCGTTTACGCGCCATCGGCCTTGCCGGGCAGGGCGAAGGGGTCTGGCTCAGCGACGCCGAAGGCGAACCGGTCGGGCCGGGTATCCTGTGGAGCGACACCCGCAGCCGCGACCTGATGAGCGAACTGCTCAGTCGCCCCGGTTTTGACCGTCGCTTCTTTGACGATACCGGTACCCATCTGCAGCCCTGCAACACCAGTATGCAGCTGTACTGGCTCAAGCATCACCGGCCGGAGCGGCTGGCGGCGGCCCGCTATCTGTTTTTCGCCAAGGACTGGATCCGCTTTCGCCTCACCGGCGTCGCGGCGCTGGATCTTACCGATGCCAGCACCTCTTTGCTGAATCAGCAGAGCGGGAAGCTATCCACGGTGGTGCTCAATGAGATGGGCCTGGCAGATTTACAATCTCTGTTCCCACCGCTGCTGGCGCCGGACGCTCAGGCTGGAACGCTGCGTGAAGAGGTCGCGGCGCTGACCGGGCTTCCCACCGCCACGCCGGTTGCGGCGGGCGCGCTGGATGTGTGCAGCGCGGCGCTGGGCTGCGGCGCGGTCAACGATGGCGATATTTATACCATTCTTGGCACTACCTGCTGCACCGGTATCGTCTGCCACGGTCGCCAGACGGTCAATGAGGGGACGCGCTACGTCACCCACACCGAAGCGGGCAGCTTTATTAACCTTTTTCCGATGCAGGCCGGGACGCCGAACATCGACTGGCTCCAGCAGCAGATTGCGCTGGAGCCGGATTTACAGCAGCTGGAACAGCATATCGCCAGCGTTGAGCCCGGCAGCGGCGGCGTATTCTGGCAGCCCTACCTCAACGGCGAACGCGCCCCGTTCTTTAGCCCCGAGGCGCGGGCTGGTTATTTCGGCATTAGCCAGCACACCACCCGCGCGGAGCTGCTGCGGGCGGTGTTTGAAGGGCTGGCTTACGCTATCGTCGACTCGCTTCAGGGCTACCCGCAGGGCGGCGAACTGTACCTGACCGGCGGCGGCGCGGCTTCGGCGACCTGGCTGCAAATCATTGCCGACTGCACCGGCAGAACGGTGGTTTCCAGTCCTTTCAACGAGCTTAGCGCGCGCGGCGCGGCGATTCTGGCAGCGCGCAGCGTCGATGCCCTGAGCCGCTATCCGGCGCTGGAGCAGACCCGCTATCGACCCCATCCGCAGGCGTACAGCCGCTACGCCGCGCTCTATCCGGTGTATCGCCTGCTGCGCGAGCAGATGCTCCCGGTGTGGCAGGCCCGCCGCGAGGCGCTTCAACGTATTTCTCAGGAACAACGCATATGAAAATTGTTTTTACCGCCGAACACGCCGGCGACCTCAGCGCTTTTCAGCAACTGGGCGAACTGCGGGTAGAAGGCTGGGCGCTGGGCAAGCCGAAGCTGAGCGCAGGCCAGCTGATCGAACTGGCTCACGACGCCGAGGTGCTGGTGACCAGCTACGATGAGGTGACGGAAGCGGTGATCGCCGCCTGCCCGCGTTTACAGGTGATCGCCTGCACCCGCGCCAATCCTGTGAACATTGATACCAAAGCCGCCCAGGCGCGCGGCATCCGCGTGCTCTATACGCCGGGGCGCAACGCGGACGCCGCCGCCGAGCTGACGCTGGGGCTGATGCTGAGCCTGGCGCGGCATATTCCGCAATCCCACGCGGCGCTGAAGCGCGGCGAATTCACCCACGCCGAAAACGCCGCGCAGGCCACCCAGAGCGGGCTGCGCCGCGATGTGGTGTGGGACGTCAGTCCGCAAAGCCCTTATGAAGTCTTTAAAGGCAGCGAGCTGCGCAACAAAACCCTGGGGCTGATTGGCTACGGTAATATTGGCCGACGGGTGGCGCGTATCGCCCGCGCCTTTGGCATGGCGGTACTGGTGGTGGACCCGTTTGTCGCCGCCGAGGATATTAACGAACCGGGGTTGCAAAAGACGACCCTTGAGGGGCTGTTCCGCGAGGCGGATATCGTGAGCCTGCATCTGAGCAGCGGCCCGCACAGCGATGGGCTGGTGAACGCGCCATTGTTGAACAGCATGAAGCCGGGCGCGCTGCTGATCAATACCTCGCGCGCGGCGGTCGTGGACGAAGAAGCGCTGATTCACGCGCTGCGCCACGGCCCGCTGGGCGGCGCGGCGCTGGATGTTTACCATCGCGAGCCGCTGTGGCGCGACCATCCGTTTGTCACCGAGTTTGATAACGTGATTATTACTCCTCATATCGCCGGGGCGACGCGGGAGAGCATTGCTAAACATACGGCGATGATTGCCGCCGACCTCCAGCGCTATGTCGCCGGAGAGCCGCTGCTTTATCAGTGGCGTTAAGCCGTGCTTGCCGCCGCGCAATGCGGCGGCGAAGCTTGTTATCGGCGACGGTGGGTCGCCATAAACTCCTGCGTATGCTGCCAGTCCACCACGCCGGCATCCGATCCCATGCCGGTCGCCACCAGCGCGGCGACGGCGGAAGCCACCTCGCACGCCGCTTTGACGCTTAACCCCCGGGCCAGCGCGGCAATAAAGCCGCCGCAGTAGCTGTCGCCGCAGCCGGTAGTATCTACGGCATCGACCCGGAACGGCGCGATATGCTCGACGGCACCGTCGCGGGTCAGCAGCCAGGAGCCGTTTTCACCGTCCTTCAGAATGCAGGTTCCGACGCCAAGCGCAAAGAAGACGCGGGCAATCGCTTCCGGCTGGGTCTCCCCGGAGAGATACGCCGCTTCTTCAAGGGAAGGCATAAAGTAGTCCACCGACGGCAGCAGCGGGCGCAGCAGATCCAGGGTGCCCGCGTCGGGGGCGATTAAATCAAAGCTGGTGGTGACGCCGCGGGCTTTCGCCGCCCGCAGCAGCAGCGCGCTTTGCCCGCTATCCATCGCCGCCAGCAGGCCGGTACCGCCGTGGTGCAGGAACCGGCAGTCGAGGATCGCGTCAAACTCTTCTTCGCGGATAAAAAGCGCATCGGAAGCGCCCCGGCAGTGCAGCGCCGGGCGCTCGCCGTTGGGGCGGATGGGCAGGATCGTCGCCGACGTTTCCTGCTGCGCCGTGCGCTGGACCAGCGAGCAGTCGATCCCCAGCCGCGCATAGCTGGCGAGGATAAAATCGGCTTTTTCATCTTCACCGAGGCAGGCCACCGCGGCGGTGCGAATGCCCAGCTTCGCGGCGTTAATATTGGCCCCGGCGGCAGTTCCGGCGGGGTTAAGACGAATTTGTTCGATAAAGGCTACCCCGCCGCGCGGCGGGATGTCGATCACCGGGCGACCGGCGATATCAAGAATAGTCAGGCCGACAAAGACGGCGTCAAAAGCTGCCATAGGTGCTCCGCTTAACGATGGGTCTGGCGCAGACGCGCCTGCCAGAAGGAGAGGGCCAGCGCGACCACCAGAATCACGCCAACCAGCGCATCCTTCACCAGGTAGTTCAGCCCCATCAGGTTCAGGCCGTTATCAATAATCGCGAGAAACAGCACCCCGCCGAGGGTGCCGGCGATGCTGACCCGGCCCAGCCGGTTAAAGGCGGTGCCGATAAAGACCGCGGCGATGGCGTCCATCAGGTAGGCCTGGCCGGCCAGCGGCGTAAACTGGCGCAGGTTGGCGGAGAGAATGACGCCGCCGACGGCGCACAGCGCGGAGGCCGCCACCAGCACCCACAGCATGGTCCGGCGGTCGCGGATCCCGGCGATACGCGCCGCTTCGCCGTTCTGGCCGATAGCGCGCACGTACTTGCCAAACAGCGTGCGTTCGGTCAGCAGCCAGGCTACCAGCCACAGCGCCAGCACAATCACCACCGGCGTCGGAATACCGGCGATATTGCCGACCGCCAGATCGTGATACTCCGGCGCCATCCGGCGGTAGGAGATAGAGCCGCCGCCGTCGGTATAGATACGCTCGGCGCTGCTGGCGATAAACCAGGTGCCGAGGGTGGCGAGGAACGGACGAATCTGGCAGACAAGGATCAGAAAGGCGTTCAGCAGGCCGATAATCACCCCGCCGAGTAGAGCGCAGCCCACCGCCGCCTGCCACGGCAGATGCCAGGTCTTCAGCGCCACCAGCGCAAAAGCGGCGCCGAAATCCAGCGCCACGCCGACGGAGAGGTCAATCGCCCCGGCGCTAACGATAAGGGTCATCGCCATCGCCACGATCAGCAGAATCGCGCTGCCCTGCAGCAAATTGGCCCAGTTATCGAAGGTCAGAAATACCGGGTTCGCCCAGCCGAACAGGGCAATCGCCAGCAGGGTAATGACGCCGAATCCTGCCCGCGATAGCCACGCCAGCGGACCGCTGCCGGTTTGCCCCGTTGAGGGGGTCTTGAGCGTCAGTTGGCTCATGAGTTGCCTCCTTTATGTCTGACCGCCGAAGCCGCCAGCACCACGAGGATCAGGCCGCCTTTGATCGCGCCCATCCAGAAAATATTCACCCCCAGCAGGCCGAGCCCGTTAGAGAGCGCGTTGACCAGCACCGCGCCGAGCAGCGCCCCCCAGATGGTGACCACGCGCCGCCGCGAGAACGCCGCGCCGATAAAGGTCGCGAGGACGGTTTCCAGCAGCAGCGGCGTCGCCGTGCCGCTGGAGCTGCCTGAGCCCTGGCTGAGCAGCGGCAAAATCGCCAGGCCGGCGGCGATGCCCGCCAGCAGCCAGACGATAATGGTCAAACGGCGAACGTTGAGTCCGCTCATCTGCGCCATATCGCGGTTACCGCCCACCGCCTGTAAATGCTGGCCGAAGCGGGAGTGGTGGAGCAAAAACTGAAACAGCGCGAATACCGCCAGCAGATAGATCAGCGGCCAGGGAATGCCGAACAGATCGTTATCGCGAAAGGCCACCATCAGCGGGTCGCTCACCGCGATGCGCCGCTGGCCGGTCAGCAGGTCGGTCAGCCCGGTGAAGGCCACCGAAGTTGACAGGGTCGCCAGCAGCGGCGGCAGGCCCGCCGCCAGCACCAGCGTGGCGTTGACGGCGCCGCAGGCCAGGCTCACGGCAATCAGCAGTAAAAACAGCGCCAGGTACGGGGTGTTCCACTCGGCCATGCCGAGGCTGAGTAACGCGACGCCGAGCACCGCGATGGCGGGCAGCGACAGATCGATACCGCCGGAGACCACATCATCGCCGCCGACGGCAATTACGCAGACCAGGCCGAAGCAGAGGATCGCCAGCGGCACGCTTTGCACCAGCATCATGCTGATATTTTGCCAGCTTAAAAAGAAAGGCGACTGCAGGCTGAGCCAGACCAGCAGCGCAAAAAAGAGAATCAGGGGAAATTTTTCGATAAGCGTCGTGATGCCCGGAAGGGGGCGGCGCTGGATACCTGCACTCATACCTGTTGTTCCTGTCCACCGTTAATCGTCACCAGCAGCGCGTCCAGCGTCAGCCCCCGGGTCGGGAGATTGGCCACCAGCTCGCCGCGCCACATCACCAGGATGCGGTCGCAAAGGCCCAGCAGCTCCGGCGTGTCGCTGGATGAGACCAGTACGCCGCGACCGCGATCCGCCAGCTCGCGGGTGCGCTGATAAATATCGCGGCGCGCGCCGATATCCACCCCGAGAGTGGGTTCATCAAGAATAAAAAGCCGCGCATCGGTGCCCAGCCAGCGGGCGAGAATCGCCTTTTGCTGGTTGCCGCCGCTCATAAAGCGCACCGGAAGCTCCGGACGGCCGGGGCGGATAGAGAGCTGGTCGATCCAGCTGCGCGCTTTTTCCAGCGCCCGGCCGCGGTGCTCCCAGCCGAAAGTGGCGGTCTCCGGTAGCGAGGCCAGATTGATATTGTCGGCGGTGGTGAAGGGGAGAATCAGCCCCTGATGGCGGCGGTCGCGCGGCACCAGGGCCAGTCCGGCCCGGGTAGCCTGATACGGCGTCCGCAGCCGCTTCGGCTGGCCGTCAACGCTTATCGTGCCGCTGCGGGCGCGGCGTAGCCCGTATAGCAGATCGATCAGCACGTCGCGCCCGGCGCCCAGCAGTCCGGCGACGCCGACGATCTCGCCCGGCTGAATATCGAAGGTAATATCGCGTAACTGCTGCCCGTCGCTGAGATGGCGAACCGACAGCACCGGGGCAGCGGCATCGACCTGATGCGCGCTGCTCTGGCGCGGGGTATAGAGCTGTTCGATATCGCGGCCGACCATCATTTTGATCAACGCGTCGGTATTCTGCAGAAGCGCCCGGTCGGGGTAGCCGACCACCTCGCCGTTACGTAGCACCGTGCCGCGATCGCAAAGGGCGGCGATTTCGTTGAGATAGTGGGAAATGTAGAGAATCGCGATCCCCTGTTCTCGCAGGCGCAGAATCGCGGAGGTGACCAGGCCGGCTTCCTGCGCTTCCAGCGGCGCGGTGGGCTCATCGAATACCACCAGCTTTGCCGCGCCGTCGATCAGCGCTCTGGCGATTTGCACCAGCTTGCGTTCGGCGAGGCTGAGGTCGCGGATCAGGCGGCGGGGATGAATGTCCAGCTGCCAGCTGTCGCGGAAAAACGCCCGGGTGGCCGCGTTCATTCGCCGCCGGTCCAGCGCGCCCCAGCGGGTGCGGTACTCCTGGCCGAGAAACACCGATTCCGCCACCGTAAAGTGCGGGATCAGGTTGAGTTCCTGGTGAATAACGCGGATACCCAGCGCTTCAATCGCTGCGGGATTGCCGAGCGGCAGCGGCGCGCCGTCAAGGGTGGCGCTGCCGCTGTCGGCCCGGTAGACGCCTGCGAGGATTTTTATTAGCGTCGATTTTCCCGCGCCGTTCTCGCCGATCAGGCCGTGAATTTCACCGGGATTCAGAAGCAGCGTGACCGCATTTAATGCAGTCACGTTAGCAAAGCTTTTGCCGATCTGGTTCATTGCCAGACCAGCGGCGGGGTTAACCCCGCCGGAGGATGGAGTGATCACTGCAGTTCGCCATATCCCAGCTGTTTGTAGACCGCTTTTGCCTCCTGCGGGCCTTTCACCGGCACTACCGGAATAAAGGTCTGCAGGGGCAACTTCTGTTTATCGAAGTAGCGCGCGACGTTATCGGCGGAGGTCTGGCCGATCAGGTGCGGCTGCTGGGCGACGTTGGCGACGAACGGGCTGCCCGGCTCGGCCATGATCTCCAGGGTTTCCGGGCCGGCGTCGATGGCGGTGACCTTGACGTCTTTATCGCGGCCGGTCTCTTCCAGCGCCTGGACAATACCGATAGCCGGCTGATCCCAGCAGGCGACATGGATGGCGTCGAGTTTGCCTTTTGGATACTGGCTCAGCAGTTCGAGGGTTTTCTTACGCGCATCTTCCGGCGAGTTGGCAAACTGCTCGGCCAGCTCCGGTTGAATAATGTGAATATCCGGATAATCCTTGAGGACATATTTCCACTGGTCATAACGAATGCCGCAAATACGCAGGGAGCTGGAGAATGCGTTAAATACTGCAACGTTACCTTTGCCGCCCAGTTCATCGGCCATATAGCGACCGATGGTCGATCCCAGAGTGTAGTTATCGGAGGTGGTGTTATTGACCGAATATTTTGAAACGTGGTCTACGGTAAATACCGGAATGCCGGCATCGCGTAGCGCTTTGAATTTAGGCTCAACGGCGCTGTCGCCCAGAATACTAATTACCGCATCGACCTTGCGCGACAGTAAAATATCGTGGTTATTCGCATGAACCTGGTTATCGCGGCCGCCATCGACGCCGATTACTTTACCCCCCAGTTTCTCTACCTCTTCGGTCGCACCCTTATAGGCTTCACGATCCCAGAAGTGCTGCGTCCCGACCACGGCGACGCCGATAGTTTTCCCCTGAAGTGATAAGGCATCCGCCGCCGGAGCGTTGACGGAGGCGAGCGAGAGCAGACCCAGGGCGATGGGCAATAATTTCATTTTCTGCGACATTCTTATTATGGTCCTGTGATGGAGGTGGCTGTGCGGAGCAGTAGCATGACAACAACAACTACACAACCTCAAATACAAAATATGTCTAAGTTATATCAACAATGTTATATCGCAGATTTGCCTGAGGAAAACGTAAATTTGTTATCTGTAACCTGAAAATATTTCATGATGCAGCTTAATCCATTTTTATTTTGTGGGTTTAATTTGCTTGCAACTCTTATTTATTCAAATAAAGATTGCTGCTTAATTAAAATTATTCTGTCGCTGTAATATATCGCATCCCGGAATAGCGTAGAACTATTCTGCGTGGAAAATCCTTTCTCTGCAGCAGATTGTATGGTGATACGTATTTTATTCCCAGGATTCGCACGCTTTATTATGGCGGCTTTTATCGGGTGAGAAGAAAACAGGCAAGATGAAAAAACAACATAATCTGACCGTAATGCACTGGGGAACCTGGCAGGTCGAGGCCCGTGACGGCAACATTGAGGCGGTGACGCCGGTGCCCTGGGATAAAAATCCCTCACGTATTGGTCAGTCGCTCCCCGATGCGATCACCAGCAAGACGCGCATTCGCCGTCCGGCGGTGCGCGCGGGCTACATGCAAAATGGCCCGGCTTCGCGCGAGGGGCGCGGTAAAGAGCCGTTTGTTGAGGTGAGCTGGGAGGTGGCGCTCGATTTGCTGGCCCGCGAACTGAATTCGGTCAAAGCGCGCTGCGGCAATGAGGCGATTTTCGGCGGCTCCTACGGCTGGGCCAGCGCCGGCCGTTTTCACCACGCGCAAAGCCAGCTGCACCGCTTCCTCAAGTGCTTCGGCGGCTATACCGCCAGCACTAACACCTACAGCAGCGCGGCGGGCGAGCGTATCCTGCCGCATATTCTCGGGCCGCTGAGCCCGCTGCACCGCCAGCACACCCATTTTTCCGAGCTGGCGCGCGAATGCCAGCTGTTTGTCGCATTCGGCGGCCTGCCGCTGCGTAATGCGCAGGTCAACGGCGGCGGCGCCAACGACCATATGCTGAAATACTGGCTGGACAAGATGCAGGCGCAGGGGACGCGCTTTATCAATATCAGCCCGGTGCGCAATGACCTGAGCGCCGTGGAGAGCGCCGAGTGGCTTGCGGTTCGTCCGGGAACCGATACCGCGCTGCTGCTGGCGCTCTGTTATGTGCTGATTAATGAATCCCTCTACGACAGCGGTTTTATCGCCAGCCATACCGTGGGTTTCGCGCCCTATCGCGCCTACCTGATGGGGGAGAGCGATGGCGTCGCAAAAACGCCGGAGTGGGCGGCGGCGATAACCGGTATTGAGGCGCAGCGGATTGCCGCGCTGGCGCGCGAGATGGCCAGCCAGCACACGATGGTCAATATCTCCTGGTCAATTCAGCGGGCGCGCCAGGGCGAGCAGGCCTACTGGGCGACGGTGGCTCTCACCGCGCTGCTGGGGCAAATCGGTACGCCGGGCGGCGGCCTGGGGTTTGGCTACGCCTGCACCAATCTGGCGGGGGCGGCGCGTAAGGCCTTTTCCGGGCCGCGCCTTCCCGCCGGAGAGAACGCGGTAAACCAGGTGATTCCGGTGGCGCGCCTTTCCGATATGCTGCTGCATCCGGGCGAGGCATACGAGTTTGACGGCCAGCATCTGCGCTATCCCGACATCCGCCTCGTCTACTGGGCCGGCGGCAATGCGTTTCACCATCATCAGGACATTAACCGCCTGTGTGAAGCCTGGCGGCGGCCGGAAACGGTGGTCGTTCATGAACAGTTCTGGACCGCGCAGGCCAAATTTTCCGATATCGTTCTGCCGGTCACCACGTCGCTGGAGCGGGAAGATATCGGCAGCGGCGGTCACGACGGCTTTATGATCGCCATGAGCGCGCAGATCCCGCCGGTGGGCGAAGCGCGCGATGATTACGCCATCTTCTGCGACCTTGCCGAGCGGCTGGGCTGCGGTGAGCGCTTTAGCGAGGGGCGCGACGCCGGGCAGTGGCTGCGGGAGATCTACGAAGCGTCGCGGCCGCGCGCGCGGGAAGAGGGGATCGCGCTGCCGTCGTTTGATGAATTCTGGCGGCAGGGGGTGCTGGAATACAGCGCGCCGGAGAAACCGCAGGTTTTCCTGGCGGATTTTCGCGCCGACCCGCAGCGCTATCCGCTCTCTACGCCTTCCGGCAAGATCGAGCTTTTCTCCGAAACCATCGCCGGGTTTGGCTATCGCGAGTGTCCCGGCCACCCGTGGTGGGATGAGCAGGAGGCGGCCTGGCAGCGGCAGGAGGCGGCGCGCTGGCCNCTGCAT
>NZ_ALNJ01000073.1:0-12293 GCF_000293135.1 Klebsiella sp. OBRC7
CGGTACTTCACCGGACTCATTGCACCTAATGATAGCTTGATACGCTTCTCGTTATACCAGCGTATGTATCTGTCCAGAAAGCAGATAAATTTTTCCAGCGTTATACCTGCCCAGTTTCTTCCATAGAACATTTCATTTTTGACCCGCCCGAAGAAGCCTTCACACGCCGCATTATCCGACGAGCATCCTTTGCGCGACATGGACCTTATAAGTCCGGATGTGTTGATACGATCAAGCCAACCCGGCCATCGATAATGGCCACCGCGGTCGCTGTGTATCACCGGTTTGTCATTTGCGCTGAGCGTGCTGATCGCATCATCAAGCATGGTATTCACCAGCGTTGCATCCGGGCGTGTTCCTATCGACCAGCTCACTACCTGGCCATCAAAGCAGTCAATAACCGGCGACAGATACACTTTTCCAGCCGGAAGCTGGAACTCGGTGATATCGGTCAGCCACTTTTCATTTGGGCTGCAGGAACTAAAATCCCGGGTGAGCAGATTTTCCGGTGCCGGGCCGATTTCTCCACAGTAAGAGTTGTATCGTCGTCGCCTGGTGCGCTTAACAACGAGCTGTTCTTCTGCCATCAGTCTGCGGACAACCTTCTCAGAAATAAACCGGTTGTTAATACGAAGCATCGCATGAAGACGTCGATAGCCATAGCAGCAGTAGTTTTCCTCAAAGATCTCCGCCATGATCACGCGTATTTCCGCATACTTATCACTCAAGCGCTGGCTGGCTTTGTGGTAAAAATAGCAGCTGCGGGCAAGTTGCAGAACGCCAAGCAACTCAGCAACGGGATACTTTTTCTTAAGGGCATCAACGATCTGGGTTTTCTCCCTGTTCTTCAGGGTCAGAAAGCTGATGCCCAGGTCTTTTTTTATCAGTTCATTCGCTTTTGTCAGTATGTCCCGTTCGAGCTGCAGCTGATGAACCTGCTGTCTGAGACGCTGGATTTCATCGAGCAAAGCATCCTGGTTTTTATCTTTAAGGGCAGCTTTTCGTTTGCGCATGGATTGATAAGCCTCGTCACTGATAAGGTCTTTCTTCCATTTGTACAGGACTGGAACGCTGACGCCTATGTTTTGTGCAACCTTAAGCGCGGTTCCACGTCTGCTGCAGAGCTCTCTGACGGCCTGATCTCTCTCTTCCGGGCTGAAGCATTTGTTTGTGCCTGAGCGAATAACCAGAGGACGGCTGTTCGGGTAAAATTCCCGAATCCAGGATTTGAGAACCTCGTTGCTGGGGTAACCAATGGCGCGACGAGTGAACGACAGGCATCCACCGTGTGTAAGATAATGCTCGACAGCAGCAATTTTCTGCGCACGTGAATAGCGTTCCCTTGGCTTTAAATCTCTGGGTAAATCGCCCTTCTGTTCATAAATCCGCACCCAACGGCTCAACTGTTTTGTGGAAGGATATCCCAGCTCTCTGACAACCGCAGAGGTCTTTTTACCGTACCGGTAATAAAGTTCGACGGCCCGGATACGATCCTCGTATGAATGCATAAATTAACTCCTGAAGGTCCAGGAATTCGTCCGCACCCCACTCTGACCAAATAGACATGTCCGCGCTACAGTCTCGCCACCGCGATCGCTGCTTTCAAAGGATGAGACTCATGACGGCATACGGAACGGAGTTTTTCTCGATGAACGATGTAAACCGACTCAGGATCCTGCAGGACGTTATCGACCGGCGTCTTACCACGCGTCTTGCAGCAACCCGACTTGAGATCTCTGACAGGCACTGCCGCCGGCTACTCGAGCGCTATCGTGAACACGGACCGCTATCGCGGGTTAACCGCCGACGTGGTCAGCCTAGTAACCGACAGTTGATGCCTGGCCTCGCTGAGCGTGCGCTGCGCATCATTCGCGAACGTTACGCCGACTTTGGCCCGACATTGGCCTGCGAGAAGCTTGCTGAGATTCATGACCTTTATCTTGCTAAAGAGACTGTACGTAAGCTTATGACCCGGGATGGTTTATGGATCCCTCGTAAGTTACGGCCACCTCGTGTGCATCAGCCACGCCCACGTCGGGCCTGCACCGGCGAACTCATCCAGATTGATGGCAGTGAACATCGCTGGTTCGAGGACCGTGGTCCGGCCTGCACGCTGCTCGTTTACGTTGATGATGCAACAAGTCGGTTGATGCAGCTTCTGTTCGTCAGTTCGGAGTCCACGTTCACCTATTTTGAAGCCACCCGGGGATATCTGGAGCGCTACGGTAAGCCTCTGGCATTCTACAGCGACAAAGCCAGCGTCTTCAGGATCAACAACAAGCAGGCCACCGGCGGAGATGGCCAGACTCAGTTTGGTCGTGCCATGAACGAGCTGAATATCACTGGTATCTGTGCCAACACCAGTTCAGCCAAGGGGCGTGTTGAACGGGCTCATCTGACATTACAGGACCGCCTGGTCAAGGAACTGCGGCTCCGCGGTATCAGCACACCTGAGGCTGCAAACGCCTTTGCTGATGAGTTCATGGAAGATTACAACCGTCGGTTTGCAAAGCCGCCACGTCACGATTTTGACGTACATCGCCAGCTGGATAATGGCGAAAACCTGCAGGCGACATTCACCTGGCGCGAGCAGCGTAAGGTCTCGAAAAACCTGACATTACAGTATGATAAAAAGCTTTATCTGCTTGAAGATAATGAAGAAAACCGGCGTTTTCAGGGGAAGTACATCGAGGTATGGCAATACCCGGATGGTGACATTGAGCTCCGGGCCAGCGGCACTTCCCTGCCCTTTACCACTTACGACCGACTGGGAGAACTGGACCAGGGCGCCATCATCGACAACAAGCGTCTGGGACGTGCCCTGGAAATGATAAAGCTGGTTCAGGACAAACGGGACAACACCCGCTCACAGGCCCTGCCATCACTGGACGGCCAGACCTCACGCAGAAAGAAACAACCCGGCAAGAAATCACAACGAAGTCTGGACCATAACGACATGCTGGAAGCCCTGCAGCAACTTCAGACCCGGAGTAAAGACATCTTCGGCAAAGGCTGAAACATAACCTACATGCGGACATTTCAATTTAGATTGATGTTCAGGATAAACGCGATAACAACCGTTCACAGGCGATCCCTGCCGGTGATGGCTCTTTGCGGCGGCGCAGAAAACCAACAGAGAAATAATCGCAGCGCTCACTGAACGGCGACGACATGTTAGATGCGTTGAAGACATTGCAGTCACGTTCTGAGAAAAGTTCCAATGTTTAACGAGCGATTAAAAAATATATTAAATCATTATTCTCTCATTTCTCTGTTGCAATACTGACCTCCCAGGGCCTGTGTAATTCTGTCACCAAATAGTATCGTCAGACTACGATCATAGTAAATGGTTTCACCAGTGATAGATTCATGCTTTAATATTATCCCATAGCCATATCTTTCAAGCATATTCATACCCACCCTTGCCAAATTGTAAGAATAATTTATTCCCCAAATGGAACCATTTCTTCCTTCAAAAAACTCCGCTCTGTAATATCTTTTTAGAAATTCATAGTGTGCGTCTTCACTAAACATACCCCCTCCCGCTACAGAATTTACATAACAGTTTTTTATAATAAAAAGATGAAATGCATAAATATATATCCCGTTTTTCCTCTGCCGCCCACCATTCACAGATAGAGGATATAATCTTATATTATTTATTGTATGCTTAAATCATTTGATGACTATAGTTTCATATATTTTCATCATGTTAGCACCCATGATGTATGTTTATTTTTTCTGAAGCATACCAATAATCAAACCCCGTTCAACATAACAACATAAAATAATTTATAACAAATTTAGTTGAAACTTAATATATGAAATAGTGACTTTCCATAAGCAGATCATTAGTTTATAGGGCATCCTAACGATGCAGGCTCCTCCTGGCAAAACTGTCGATGATGAGATTTTTTTTGCGGTATATTCCACTTATTTTGGTGGTATTCAGTTTATGCAAAACAATACCGACAAAAGACTGAACCGTTTTTTTGGAGATCAGCAGGCTACGGGAAATTTCATCTATCGAATAACCATTTAAAATCATATTGATAACATGTGTTTCTCTTTTGGTAAATGACAACTTGTCCCTCTTCAGATTGATCCCCATTTTTTTAAACGCCTGCCTCATCATGAGATATTCATTACCGCTTAATTCAGTGTCAATGCATACCGCTTCACGCCCTGTCCCGCTCATTCCTGACGCCGGTTTTAATAAAAAGATAAGATTGACCGGTGAAATGTGTAGGTACTTGAGACGTTCGACATCGCCGGTGTTCAGCTCTGACTCCACAATCACCACATCGCTGTTGCTGAAGGCAATATCGCTGACCCGTGAAAACACAACCCTGTTGACGGAGAGGCTGTTGTCGCTGAACATACATTTCAGACCTACAAGCATGAAATTATTATTGGTAATAACATAGATATTCATATAGTCCCCGCAGCAATACCTTTTGCGAAGCGTCCCGTTCCTTATGTTCTGACAAAGTGGTGCCTGTATTGGTGTCGCCGGGTAACTATGACGTACTCCGGCTCAGCGGAGTACGTCAACTGCTCTACTGGTGCGCCGCTAGCACGCTATTCACGATTTCCACCGCTTCTTTCTCGATCTGCTTGCGATGTGCTTCCCCGAGGAAGCTCTCGCAGTAGATCTTGTAAGCGTCTTCCGTACCTGACGGTCGGGCGGCGAACCAGCCGTTGTCGGTCATCACTTTCAGGCCACCAATCGATGCGCCGTTGCCCGGCGCGGCGGTCAGACGCGCAGTGATCGGGTCACCCGCCAGCTGACTGGCCCTGACCATTTCCGGCGACAGCTTCGACAGCACCGCTTTCTGTGCGGAAGTGGCCGAAGCCTGCAGCCGGTTATAGCTCGGCGCGCCGAAGCGGGCGGCCAGTTCGTCGTAGTGCTCCTGCGGGTTTTTACCGGTGACGGCGGTGATTTCCGCCGCCAGCAGGCACATGATGATCCCGTCTTTGTCGGTCGACCACGGCGTTCCGTCAAAACGCAGGAGTTAGCGGCAGCCAGCCAGCGGCGCGGCGTGACGCCGTTAGTCACGTTGGTGAAGCGGCGCGGAAAGATTCTGGCGAAATCGGCAAACAGCGACTCCACCATCAGCCGGGAGTGCAGTTCCGACACGCCGTTCACCTTGTGACTGACCACCACCGCCAGCCAGGCCATCCGTACGCGACGGTCGTTGGATTCATCGATAATCGAGGTCCGGCTCAGCAACGCAATATCATCGGGATAGTGCTCCTGCATGGTTTTCAGAAAATAGTCATTAATCTCGAAAATAATCTGCAAATGGCGCGGCAGGATTTTCCCCAGCATCTCGACCGGCCAGGTCTCCAGCGCCTCGCTCATCAGGGTATGGTTGGTGTAGGAGAAGACCTGACAGGTCACCCCGAAAGCGTCATCCCAGCTGAAGCGGTGTTCGTCAATCAGCAGACGCATCAGCTCCGGGATCGACAGCACCGGATGGGTGTCGTTGAGGTGGATAGCAATTTTATCTGCCAGGTTGTCATAGGTTTGATACAACTGGTAATGGCGAAAAAGAATATCCTGCACCGTCGCCGAAACGAGGAAATATTCCTGACGCAGGCGCAGCTCGCGCCCGGAGTAGGTCGAGTCGTCCGGATACAGTACCCGGGAGACGTTTTCGGAATGGTTTTTATCTTCTACCGCCGCGAAGTAATCTCCCTGATTAAATTTACCGAGGTTAATCTCGCTGCTGGCCTGGGCGCTCCACAAGCGCAGGGTGTTGGTGGCATCGGTTTCATAACCCGGGATAATCTGATCGTAGGCCACCGCGATGATCTCTTCGGTTTCCAGCCAGCGCGAGTTTTTCCCCTCATGCTGAATGCGCCCGCCAAAGCGCACGGTATAGCGGGTTTTATGGCGCTCGAATTCCCAGGGGTTACCGTACTCCAGCCAGTAGTCCGGTGACTCCATCTGCCGGCCGTCGATGATGTTTTGCTTGAACATGCCGTAGTCGTAGCGGATGCCGTAACCGCGTCCTGGCAGCCCCAGCGTGGCCAGGGAGTCGAGAAAACAGGCTGCCAGACGACCGAGACCGCCGTTGCCCAGGCCCGGGTCATTCTCTTCGTCAATCAGCTCTTCCAGATCCAGACCCATCCCGGCCAGCGCTGTTTTCACATCCTCATAGATGCCCAGCGACAGTAAGGCATTCGAGAGGGTACGGCCGATGAGAAACTCCATCGACAGATAATATACCTGGCGCGCCTGCTGCGAGATCCGCGCCCGATGCGCCCGCAACCAGCGCTCAACCAGCCGATCGCGCACGGCGAACAGCGTAGCATTGAGCCATTCATGCTTATTGGCAAGTGAAGGGTCTTTACCGAGAATAAACATGAGCTTATAAGCGATAGCATGCTGCAGCGCTTCTTCATTCAGCCTGGGTGAAATATAACTTATGCGTGGTTCCATTTTTCTTATCCGTAGCAATTAAATAATACGCTGATACAACAGGTGGAAAGACTTTGCGGCACTTTGCCAGCTAAAATCCATGCTCATCGCCTGCCGCTGCACGTAACGCCACAGCGAGGGACGCGACCACAGGACACTGGCCCGGTGGATAGCATGTAATAACGATTCCGTCTCGCTGTCGGTAAACACAAATCCGGTCGCGAGCCCGTCAACAAGGTTTTCGAGCGAACAGTCGGCGACGGTATCCGCCAGTCCGCCGGTACGGCGAACCAGCGGTAATGTGCCGTAGCGCAGACCATAAAGCTGGGTCAGACCGCAGGGTTCAAAACGGCTGGGCACCAGGATGACGTCGGCGCCGCCAATCATCTGATGCGACAGCGCCTCGTCGTAGCCGATCCGGATACTCACCTGCCCGGGGTATTGCGCCTCGGCGGTCAGAAAACGGGCCTGCAAATCCGGGTCCCCGGATCCCAGCAGCGCCAGCTGCCCTCCCTTAGATATAATTCCCGGCAGCGCGCCAAACAGAAGATCCAGCCCCTTCTGGCTGGTCAGCCGGCTCACAACGGTGAACAGCAGCGCCCGATCGTCCGCCTTCAGCCCCAGCGACGTCTGCAGCTGCTGCTTGTTCTTCGCTTTCTCCGCCAGTGAATTCTGGTCGTAAGGCGCTGCCAGCAGCGGATCGCGGCGCGGATCCCAGATATTTTTGTCAACCCCGTTCAGGATCCCCGACAGTCGCCCTTCCCGCTGACGTTGCCGCAGCAGCTCTTCCAGACCAAACGCGTACTGTGGTTCGGTAATTTCACGGGCATATGTCGGGCTGACGGTGGTGATATGGTCAGCGAAATAGAGACCCGCCTTAAGGAAGGAGATTTGCCCATTAAACTCCACCCCGTGCATCTGGAAGAACGACCACGGTAACGCGATCTCCGCCATATGCCGGGCCTGAAACAACCCCTGATAGGCAATGTTGTGCACCGTAAACACCGATTTGGCCGGGTTGCCGCGGGTGGCCAGATAAGCCGGGGTGAGACCCGCGTGCCAGTCATGGGCGTGGACGATTTCAGGACGCCAGAACGGGTCAAGACCACCGGCAAGCTCGGCCCCGACCCAGCTCAGCAACGCGAAACGCAGGACGTTATCAGGATAATCCTGCATCTGCTGGTTATGATAAGGATTACCCGTCCGGTCATAGAGATGCGGGGCATCAATCAGATAGATGCCCACACCGTTAAAATGGCCAAACAGCAGCGTCATCCGCCCGGCGAATGTCTCCCTGCTGGCCACCACCTGCGGATCCTGAACCCCGTTGCGGATCGCCGGAAACCCAGGCAGCAGCACGCGGGTATCCAGCCCCTCGGCAATTTGCGCCGCCGGGAGCGCGCCGGTGACGTCGGCCAGTCCGCCCGTTTTTAACAGCGGGAACATCTCTGCTCCTACATGTAAAACTTGCATGTATGCTCCTTATTATTCAGCCACAGAGACGACCCGCGACAGGGCAATATTTTCTCTGCCGCCGGACACGCTTTTTCCGCAAATGGGCTCATACCTCAAGTTTGTCCAGCATTTCTTTGGTAACCAGAACGATGCCTTCTTCCGAACGATAAAAGCGTCGCGCATCCTCAACGGCATTTTCGCCAATCACCGTCCCCTCCGGAATAACGCATCCCCGGTCGATCACGCAGCGTCTTATCCTGCAGGAGCGACCGACCCAGACGCCCGGTAATAAAACCGACGAATCAATATTACAGAACGAGTTAATCCGAACTCTGGAAAATAGAACCGACTGCACCACCACCGAGCCAGAAATAATACAGCCGCCGGAGACCAGAGAATTCATGGTCATGCCATGACTGCCGGAACGGTCCTGAACAAATTTGGCGCTGGGCAGCGATTCGACATAGGTACGGATAGGCCAGTTACGGTCATAAACGTCCAGCTCTGGCACTACTGAGGCTAAATCCAGATTCGCTTTCCAGTACGCCTCCAGGGTTCCGACATCGCGCCAGTATGGCTCGGCATTATTATCCGACTGAACGCAGGAGCGCGGGAACGGATGCGCATACGCTTCACCTGCCGCCGTTATCCTGGGAATAATATCTTTGCCAAAATCATGGGTGGAGTGTTCATCCCGATCGTCGTCTTCCAGCAGCTGGTAGAGATATTCCGCATCAAACACATAAATGCCCATACTGGCAAGCGAGCGGGTTTCATCGCCAGGAATGGTGGGCGGATTAGCCGGTTTTTCAACAAATTCAATGATTTTGTCATTCTCATCCACGGCCATGACGCCAAAAGCGCTTGCCTCTTCAACCGGGACCGGCAGGCAGGCCACGGTACAGCGCGCCCCTTTTTCAACGTGATCGAGCAGCATCCGCGAATAATCTTGTTTATAGATATGGTCCCCGGCCAGAATAACGACATATTCCGCATCATAGCGGCGGATAATATCCAGATTCTGGGTCACGGCATCCGCCGTCCCCCGATACCAGTTCTCACCATGCACCCGCTGCTGCGCCGGTAATAAATCCACGAACTCATTCATTTCTTCGTTAAAGAATGCCCAGCCGCGTTGAATATGCTGCACCAGTGAATGGGACTGATATTGTGTAATGACCCCGATACGTCTTATTCCGGAGTTAATACAATTCGATAAAGCAAAATCAATAATTCTGAATTTACCGCCGAAATGCACCGCAGGTTTTGCGCGAATAGTGGTCAGGTCTTTTAATCGTGTGCCACGTCCGCCGGCGAGGATCAGGGCCACGGATTTAAGCGGTAACTGGCGCGACAGCATTAAGTTGTCAGTATATTCAAGTTTACTCATAATAATGTCCTGCCATTAAATAAAAGCCATAAAAGAAAATAATGAAGAAAAAGCCTCACTCTTCTGCAAAATAATTCAGAAGTGATCACCTCCGGTAATAAGTCAGCTGCAATAAATCAGCTGCGCGTTTTATTGCCCTGCAGATTCCCGTACCAGCCAGATTGTCGCCAGCGGCGGCAGAGTCACCGACAGCGAATGCTCCCGACCGTGGCTGGCGATCGCCTCGCTTGCCACGCAGCCGCCGTTGCCGGTGTTGCTCCCGTGGTAGTGCATCGAGTCGGTGTTCAGCTCTTCACGCCAGCGCCCCGGCTGGTTAATCCCGAAGCGATAGCCGTGACGCGGTACTGGCGTGAAGTTGCTCGCCACGATTATCTCGTTCCCGGCTTTATCGCGACGGACAAAGATAAACACCGACCGTTCGTGGTCATCCACAACAAGCCATTCAAAGCCGTAGGGGTCAAAATCCAGTTCGTGCAGTGCCTTATGGTGGCGATAGGTATGGTTCAGATCGCGCACCAGACGCTGCACCCCGTGATGCCAGTTGTCGCCCCCTTCCAGCAGATGCCAGTCGAGGCTGGCGTCGTGGTTCCACTCCCGCCCCTGGGCAAACTCGTTGCCCATAAACAGCAGCTTTTTACCGGGGAAGGCAAACAGCCAGCCGTAGTAGGCGCGCAGGTTGGCGAACTTCTGCCAGGCATCGCCAGGCATCCGGTCAAGAATCGATTTTTTGCCGTGAACCACTTCATCGTGTGACAGCGGCAACACGAAGTTTTCGGTGTAGTTGTAGAGCATCCCGAAGGTCATCTTGTCGTGATGATAACGACGATAGATGGGATCGAGCTGCATATAGTCGAGGGTGTCATGCATCCAGCCGAGGTTCCATTTGAACCAGAAGCCAAGACCGCCCGTAGAAGACGGTCGTGTAACCCCGGCGAAGTCGGTGGACTCCTCCGCCATCGTGACCGCTCCCGGCGTCTGCTCACCGAGCACACGGTTGGTATTGCGCAGAAATTCAATCGCTTCGAGGTTTTCCCGGCCGCCGTACTCATTGGGCACCCACTCCCCCTCTTTGCGGCTGTAGTCGCGGTAGATCATTGACGCAACCGCATCCACGCGCAGGGCGTCGATCCCGAAGCGTTCAATCCAGTACAGCGCGTTCCCGACCAGAAAGTTGCTGACTTCACGGCGACCGTAGTTGTAGATCAGCGTATTCCAGTCCTGGTGATAACCTTCTCGCGGGTCGCTGTGTTCATACAACGCGGTGCCGTCGAACGATGCCAGCGCAAAGTCATCCGACGGGAAGTGGCCCGGCACCCAGTCGAGGATCACGTTCAGACCCGCGGCATGGGCAGCATTCAGGAAGTAGCGGAAGTCTTCACGGGTACCAAAACGGCGGGTCGGCGCGTACAGCCCGGTGGGCTGATAGCCCCAGCTGCCGTCGAACGGATGTTCGTTTACCGGCAGCAGCTCCAGATGGGTGAAGCCCATCCACTTCGCGTAAGGCACCAGCTGGTCCGCCAGCTCGCGGTAGCTGAGCCAGAAATGGTTATCGGCGTGGCGGCGCCACGAGCCAAGGTGCACTTCATAAATCGAAATCGGTGCATCAAACTGGTTGGCCTGCTGACGGGACTGTGGCTGTTCGACCTTTTCCGGCATGCCGCAGATAAGCGACGCGCTTTCCGGGCGCATCTGTGCCTCAAAGGCATACGGGTCGGATTTCACCCGCAGGTGGCCGTGGGCGTCAATCAGCTCGAACTTATACAGCTGGCCGTTATGCGCGCCGGGGACAAACAGCTCCCAGATGCCGGACTCTTTGCGCAGACGCATCGGGTGGCGGCGGCCGTCCCAGTAGTTGAACTGTCCGACCACCGACACACGACGGGCGTTCGGCGCCCAGACGGAAAAACGCGTCCCGGTGACGCCGTCCATGGTGTCGGCATGGGCTCCCAGCGTCTCGTAGGGCCGCAGATGAGTCCCTTCAGCGAGCAGCCAGGCATCAAGCTCCTGCAGCAGCGGGCCAAAGCGATAGGGGTCGTCAATCAGGTTTTGCTGACCGTGCCAGGTGACGGCCAGCTGGTAACGAAAAGGATTTTTCCGGCGCGGCAGAACGCCGCTAAAGAACCCGCGTGTGTCGAGGCATTCGAGTTTACCGACTTTGCGCCCGGTTTTCGGTTCAATCACCCATACATCGGTGGCATCGGGTAATAATGCGCGCACTTCCAGACCCGCATCGGTTGAGTGCATGCCAAGCACGGAAAATGGATCGGAACAATGACCTGCGAGAAGTGCGGAGATCGCACTTTTTTCATTATAATCAGACATGGCAGTCACCCTACTATCATCCTGCGGAAAGAATTAAAACGCCTCTTCCTGCTTTATTGATCCGGTAATATTCCGCTGCATGCTACGCATCGAAATATCAACACGTTATTCCAGAGCCTTAAGACATGTCGGTTGTCCACAAATAGAGAGTGATTAACCTCCTGAGAAGTGAGTTAAATGCGCTGTACGACTTCTGTATTATCTGTCTTCAGAATAATTACTCCTGATTTTCTTTCTGTGAGTAAACACTCATTTCTATATTAATGGGGAAACTAATTTTTATTTCGTCACGAATGATGAGTTTCCTTCTGCTGAATTCGTCAGATCGTATATAAAAAAAGGCTTTGTTGAATAAATCGAACTTTTGCTGAGTTGAAGGGCTTTGTTAATGGAATGGTCGCCTCCCATCTCTTGTGCCACAGTGGGACGATAAATCGTCACTCATTGAACGGAGCGCTGCTATCATGAACGTTAAAACTATTGGAATCGATTTGGCAAAAAACGTTTTCCAGATCCATGGGGTTGACGAGCACGGAAAACGGTTGTTCAACAAACAACTCAGACGGGCACAAATGGCCTCCTTTTTTGCCAACATCCCACCCTGTTTGATCGGCATGGAGGCCTGTGCATCTGCTCATTTCTGGGCCAATAAACTGATATCGATGGGCCATAATGTCAAACTGATGGCCCCTCAGTTCG
>NZ_ALNJ01000074.1:0-318 GCF_000293135.1 Klebsiella sp. OBRC7
GTTATACCTGAAGCAGCATAAAAAGTGTCGAAGGTGTTGTCACCGCTTCCTTGCGAAGCCCCTACTGACGAGAAAGATGTTAACTCAGAAGTCCCAGGCAGGTTTTCAGACTCAGCCGTGTGGCTTCAACATCGCTATGGACGATGGTGCACCAGTCATCACGGTTAGCCCGAACGTCGTCCAGCCAACTATTCAGCGCCTGATTGAAGGCCATGGTTTTCTCGCGCTGAGGCCAGCTCATCTGGTTAGCGCTGTAAATATCCTGCCCGGGCTGTGGCATCTGTACGGTTTGCTGCGTCGACATCCGGGAAGTCACCG
>NZ_ALNJ01000075.1:0-44369 GCF_000293135.1 Klebsiella sp. OBRC7
ATGATGATAAGCACGATTCTGGAAATGACTTCACGGCTAAAAAACACAGTCAACGGCATCCTGATGATACAAGGTAACAACGTGCGTAATGTATCTGTTTTGCTGACCCCATTTCAACAGGTCTTTTGGGGTTGGGGGTTTAATCACTGCGGAATCGTAGCGTCCGCTTTTGGCACGAAGCGGACTTAATCATTCAAAATATGAAAGGCAATAACTTGATGTGTAGCGTTTGCTATACATTTTTATTGTGCTACTCTGTAAAGCAATTGCTATACGGAGATGTTTCATGAAATCAGATGTTCAACTTAACCTCAGAGCCAAGGAATCCCAGCGAGCACTCATTGATGCTGCTGCTGAAATCCTTCACAAATCACGAACAGATTTCATTCTGGAAATGGCCTGTAAGGCTGCCGAGGATGTCATCCTTGACCGCCGCGTCTTTAATTTTAACGATGAGCAATACGCCGAGTTCATCGATATGATTGATGCGCCGGTTGCAGATGATCCTGCTATCGAAAAACTGCTGGCAAGGAAACCTCAGTGGGATATGTAACATCACCAGAACCGTTGTCTTCTTTTCATCAGGTGGCGGAGTTTATCAGCGGTGAAGCCGTGCTTGATGACTGGTTAAAGCAGAGGAGCCTCAAAAACCAGGCGACTGGAGCGGCCCGAACGTTTGTGGTGTGTAAGAAAGACACGAAGCAAGTAGCCGGTTTTTACTCTCTGGCCACCGGGAGCGTCAATCATACAGAAGCGACAGGCAATCTTCGGCGTAACATGCCAGATCCCATTCCTGTCATTATACTTGCCAGGCTTGCCGTCGATGTATCGTTCCGTGGAAAAGGGCTTGGTGCTGATTTGCTTCATGACGCAGTGCTTCGTTGCTTTCGGGTTGCCGAGAATATTGGTGTACGTGCAATCATGGTTCACGCGCTTACGGAAGAAGCCAAAAACTTCTATATTCATCATGGTTTCAAACCATCACAAAGTCAGCCACGGACATTGTTCCTCAGACTCCCTCAGTAATGCGAAAGAACCTTATGTTCGGAACTTTATGAGCAATAATTAAATGCTGCGCATGCGGGTAGGTCAATAGACATACTTCATGAGGGAAGATGATGAAGGAGTTATTGGCTAGACAAGAATGCACGTGCAGTAGGAATGCTGTGGAATGGATAATACAGCTGCGAGATTGATTATTTAGCTTTATATCGAACAAAAAAGAGCCCATGTATTAAATGGACTCTTTCTCTGATGCCTCGGTTAATCTGTCCAACTTTTTGGGGTCAGTACAACCCGAGGCCCACTGTATGTCTAGTCAACACCAGTATGGCCTCTTACCGTGCAATTTGCAAGGAGGTGTATGGGTCCACCACATATTGCAATTTTTACTCTCACGTAAAATATAGTCCACTGGCGTCATCAGTTCGAGTGATTTATGTGGCCTTTTGCTGTTATACAGCACCAGATATTCAGCCATTCTTTGATTAAACAAATTCAGGTCGTCAAAAAGCAACAATTCATTGAATTCAATAAATTGTTCTCTAAGTGTCCGGTTAAATCGCTCACAGGTCGCATTCATTTTCGGTGTGTACGGATAGGTCCAGATGTGTTTAATCGAGGCTTCCTGCAACGTTTTATCAAAGTTTCCAAGGAATTCCTTACCGTTGTCAGTAACAACCTGTTTGATAGCAACAGGAAAGAGCTTTGTGGCCTTGCTGAAGAAATGGCTGGTGATATCGCTGTTGAGTGAAGGAACTGCCAGGGCGAGCGCGTAGTCGCTGTGCTCGTCGATCATGGTAATAATATAGCGGCGCAGATCCCCCATTCTGAGTTCAATCGCGTCCATCCCTATGAGTTCGCCTGTTTTTACCGGGCGGTACTGTTTAGGCCTTCTGGGCTTCACTGAGCGTTTTTTTATCAACCTGACTTTGCCTCTGGCACTGAGGCGAACGGGAACCATCCGCATTTTATCGTGCGCTCCGGCAATGATCCTTCCAATGGTTGATGTACTGGGACAGGTAAAATGTCGCAGTTCACACCATGCCTTCAGCCTGACAAAAATCTGCTCTTTGCCGAGATTGGGTAGCTCAGTTCTCAGGCGCCTGATTTCCTTGATCACATCAGGGTGCCAGTGCCTTGAACGGCGAACCAGGGGGGCTTTGCTTCTTGGAATAAGCGCCTGAGGACCACCGGTGCGAAGCAACTGGCGCCACCAGTAGAGCGTTCGTGTTGATACGCCAAAAGCATCAGCTGCGGCACGGATACCATGCTTATCCCAGAAGTTCAGGGCCTTCATTCTTAACTTCGCAATCTCGGGCATAAGGGAGTGTTTCATCGCATAAGCAGTTGCTCGGTAATACCCAAAATAGCCTACTCCGACATGTTGCATCAACATCAGGTAACCCCCTTATTAACCCTGAGGTATTTGCAATATCTGTGTGAACTTACACAGGAGGAGTAAACCATGAAACTACCGCGAAACGCCCTTATCTGGTGCGTATTAATCGTGTGTATCACGCTCTTGATATTCACATGCCTGACCCGGAACCGCTTATGCGAACTCCGGCTAAAGGACGGGGACAGGGAGGTCGCGGCAAGCCTGGCTTACGAATCCAACGGTAAGTAGCAACCTGGAGGCGGGGGAAACCCCGCCTTTTCAGGAGCTGGGTTGATCTGACATGCCTGAAGCGCTTTATGAAGGGGTTACCGGTTCGCTGGTAGCCCCTTTTTCCTGCCCGGATACCAATTAAAAAACCGCACGACCGGGGAGGGGAAATCAAAAAAAAGCCCACCAGTGGCGGGCAAAGACTACACACAGCTACTACAGGAAGATTCAGGCGGTTTCTTCGTAAACGTTGTAATCACACATTGCGCCGCTGTAATTCTGAGAGCTCAGCGCTTTATTCATCGCGCAACTGAAGGCGTTCGAGCGATCGCCAGCTGTACCGTTGTGTCCGTAGCGGGCAATTTCATTCGGTTTTTCATAACTGCATTCTTCCAGAACAATAAAGGCAGCAGCTTCACTATCCAGCAATTCGATACCGAGCCCTGCATTTTTTGTGTTTTTTAACTGGTAATATGCCGTAAGTGTCATGCCGGACCCCTCATAAGTCATACCGTTAGTAATAACACATTTCTATGGGTAAAGTTGAAATTTATTAATCCGCCCTGAAACCCGACATTAACAATAATATTCAGGGTGATAAATGATTAAATCAATGCATCGATGCTTCAATTTCCGTTATGTTAATTTATTATTTAAAAAACTGCAATCAGGAAAAGAAATGTCCGACCACTGCCACCCGGCGAGACTGGTTATTATTATCCGGGGGGGTAATTGCTGGGCATATAGACACTGACAGTTTATTAGTATAGATAACTGTTCGATAAAATAACACAGTCCATAAACAGTGCAAAATTATGGCCTGAGATAAACAGGAAGGTAACTTTTTAGGCTGAGGTCATCACACAGACATAGTTCCTCAATATTAAACCCTTCATCGTACCCCTTGAACGGTATGATTCGTTAATTATTTTGGGTCTTGATGCGTTGATTTTAATTGCTATCCTGGTTATCAGCCAGCGGAGTGTTCTTAAGGGAGCGCCGCAACGTTAAAGACAGGGACAATAAAATGACTACAACACAATTAATCACTGCTGCAGAGAATGAAGATGTGTTTGCCAATATTATGACCACGCTGGTGGAGTTGGCAAAACACGAGGGCGATTTCATGTTGCATGACGCCATCTGTCGGGCGGAAATCGATATCGACGAAGATAAATTTTACAGCATGATTGGGGGCCACAGGCAATCCGCTGCACAATGTGTCCGCTTACTCAGGCGCTGCGGGGCTATCACAAGTAAAGCAGTGTACGACCTTGCGTCGAACGTCGAGCGTCTGGCTCTACGGCTTGCCCGCGATGAATGGCTAAGGGATATGCCATTTCCGTTAAAATCCCTGGCATTTTATCAGGACGAGGCGACAGCAAAACGCGAAAGCTATCTGGTCAATCAGAAAGAGAAACAGTATCGGTTCAGTGTCTATGTAACAGGGCGTGTGGAATACCCTGAAGATGACCCGATGCAAGGCACCTACATCACTGACGGGACATTCCTGCTGGGTAAAGCCCAGACCGTGGCAGATGCGCTGGAACGGGCAAAGGAAGCCGCTATGCGGGGTGAATGGAACGAACGTGGGGAGGAAGAGGATAGTTATGATCCGTGGATGTGCAGAGACTGCGGACCGGTCAGCTTTTATGAAAGAACGATCGAAATCCGGGATGAAAATGAACGGCTAGTGGTTGCCGGTAATGCCTGCAACCTGGAATGGTACGGGCACGTTGCTAGTCTGGAGGAAATCCGCCGAATTGAAGAGCAACAGAAGGCACTCTACGAGAAAGCCAGCTACGAAAGCGGCTGGGACAACTATGAGACCGCTCGTCAGTTGCGACAGGAAGCAGAACAGTTATCCGTCGGTATTGTGGATGAATACTGGCGCAACCACCCGGACGTTATTAAAGCAGTGGAGGAGTTTAATTATCCGGCGTTCATGGATGAAGAGGCGATCGCCTTTAACGCTGACGAGGACATGGGGATAGAATGACGGTCAGCTGGTGGGGCAAGCATGTACAATCCAAACCAGCTAAAGCACCTGGCGGGCCAACTGGCGCACGCCGATCACCCAAGAAACCCGGAACCTTTCTTCTGATTGCGATTTTTCCAAACGACCAAAAGTGTTCGCGGGCACAGAGGGGGGTAAGGGGGAGTGGCTGACCGCACGTATCCGATCCTTTCCCTTGTACTGATGCAGGTTGCTCAATCGTCATGTACTGTTTTCTGAAAGAAGTGATGAAGGCAATCAGAGGAAAAGTTACTTTCGCTCACACTGGCAGGCACCCCGCACATTACCTGAAGGATCTGACGCAATGATGACGTGCAGAGCGGGCGTGAAACGCCATACCGCTGTCAGGGCTCTGTAAAATATTCCGTGGCGTATTCAACCGCATCCAGCGATGCGCAACCTGTCATACCGAAGTAACGCCGGTCAGTTACGCCGTCAATCCTGAACGGTACCAGCGTGCCGGTCTGTCCTACCTGCACCCCTCGTTCCTCAATGATCACATCCTTTTGAGTTAAATGGGGCTTCGAAAACAGCCGTTCGCCATTTAACAGGACATTCTTTAAAACGGCGGCTGTGGCCTGCTCTGTCGTCACTGAAGGGCAGGCGCGTATATCCGCCTGGAGAGACGCACGGGCGTCCAGCCAGTACCACGCTATAAGCACTGCTATAAACACGGCCAGCGCTAAAACAGATATCCCTGCTACTTTTAAAAACTTCATCATGGTCAGCACCACTTACCGATTATTTTACACCGGGCCGAAATATGACACAGAAACATAATGCCAACCATCCCTGATAATGTCAGTGGCCGGAAAGGATGACTGGGGTAAACAAAACACAATCAGAGGAAAAGCTATTTATGATCGGCATCATTGGGCCGGTATGAGTTTGCATAATGCCTGGATAAATACGAGTGAGGTAAGGGACATCCGCCTTAAGTGATTGCAAGCTCATAATGCCTGGTAAATTACGGGTTATCGGGTACACAGCAATAATGAATCTTCAGGCGAAGAAAGTAACTTTTGTCGACGGTGGACGGAAAACAGGCAACAAGACGACCAGGACTCAATGACGTCATAACGTCGGGGTACGCTATCTCTACGCCAGAGGGCCAGTCTTTGGTATCAGCTGTAAAAAGCCTTCAGGAAGCGCACAGCACGACAGCTGGCGCTCTTTAGTGGCATTGCCTGTAGTTCCGGTTCAGTTCGGCCCGGTATGCCTCTGAGTCCATATATGAACGATCTGCCGCGTTCCGTCTCAGTGTGTCGGACACAAACACATCATTAGCCAGTGTGTCCTGCATACGTTTTATGGTCATTGTGTCATTGCAATTATGTCTACGCACACTGGCAATATCAGAAATAATCAATCCGATTACCGGAGACAGTTCATATAATGCGATTATTTATTTTTTCTCTGGCGGTCTGACATCAGGGTCACTTTCTGCAGAAATGCCTGACGCAAGTGGGACGCAAAGAAGAAGGGACAGTATTAATTTGTTCATGGCTTCTTCGGCCTTGAACCACGCCAGGCACAATATGAGAGGTAGGATACAAAAGAGAAAAATACAAAAGGGATGTAAAACCAGACCCTCAGGGATTTAATTTCTTCATCTGAGACCAGAAAGGTCAAGGCAGATATTATGGCGAAACAGATGAGTGTCAATGTGAGTGTAAGAATAAATACAAACTTATCATCTGAAGTAGTAGGGATGAGGCATGATTCTTTCCGATCGCTTTTGTGTTCCATGTAGGCTCGCTATTAATGATGGGTGAATATGCGATGATATTATCACAACAGGTCATGATATTCGGATGGAGTAAATCTGAAATGCTTTTCTGGTGGCGATAAATGTAGTTAATCGCAAAACGTAATAATCGGCTTCAGTAATGTTCTTCAGTAACTCAGAAACTTTTCGAATAGTTAGTTAATGCTGACAGTAGCGGCTCATGCGCGCCCATAGAATGCCATTGTGCTGGGCCCGAAGGGGGGGATATCATCACATCGATGATGTTGGTTTTGCTGGTGGATGTTGGCAGTCACCAGGGGCAGGCATTCAGAGAAAAGTAACTTTTATCTACCGCCGGATACTAACCCTGAAATGCCAGGGTGATTATGAATGGGCGATGATATAAAAAAACCTGAAATGAGCTGAATGCTCTAACCAGTGGCTACGACAGACAATATGATTATGTATAATGCTGAAAGACAGTCATTCGCGTTTTTAATGATTACTTATTTTTTCAGGAGTCAAATATGGGCATTAAATTTCATGATTTCAGAGATGACAGACAAACCTTTGACAGGGGGGAGTGGCAGGCCACCATCGACATGAATAAATGGCTGGAAGATAAAAACATAGACGTTATATCAGTTGAAACTATTTTTAAAGTCTCAGGATCCATGGCGAGCACTTCCAGCAGGTTCGAGGCAATCCGACTCTGGTACAAAGAAGTCAGCCCGACTATCTGAAGTGTGGAGTGGGTTAATCGAGCTGGGTATGCTGGTTAACCTTTTCACCTGAGCATAATAAATCCATCCTCCAACAAAAAGACATTCACATGAATATCAAAATTCAGGAACCACCTTCTCGTACTCAAACCTTTGTCATGAGTACGCTCTACGTAATTCGTGGGCTTGCGGCAATGACAGTATATTTTTTCAGAACGTTTCCTTTAGCATTCTTCTATGTATTGCTGGTGGTCACTTTGTTTTGTGATATGAACAATATACCGTTGAAAGGTCTTATGCAGGAGGGGATGCTCATTAAGCTATCCGCCTATGCATTACAAGCAAACGTGCTCTGGCTTGGTGTTAAGGTGTCGATGAATTCAGACGAATTTTTCTAGGGGCATAAACTTCATGGCACCGGACTCATAAGGCAAAAGTAACTTTCTGAGTCATGGATATAAACCTTTGCCTTGCTGCTGCTGGTGGATGGACTGGATGATCGTCTTATTGAATGGAAATTAACGTAATGAGAAAACACACAATACTCCTGGCTATTAGTTGTATTGCGCTTTTATCACAGGCGGAGGCCGCAAGCCCGGACACATCGTGGGTGCATTCTGCTGATAAAAACGGCACATTGCAGGCCAGTGCCCTAGTCGAAGGTTCCGACGTCTCCGAACCCGATGATGACAACTATGTTCGTCTGACAAAAAACGAGTATGACGAGCTGGTCTGGAAGGCTAAAACCTACCCAGTGCTAAACTCTATAGAAACAGGCAGTCCCCGGGATAAAACTTTTTTTTCCTGGGATTTCTTTTGGGCTTGGCTGGGTGGCTCTTTTACGACAGCCCTCATTTATTTTTTCGCTTTTCGGGGGAAAAAAAATGGATCTAAGAAGTAATAATTTGAGTCCTGCTTCATACGTCACCTACGTGAATGTAAATTCAACGAAAGCGTATTGTATAGTGACCACTCTATCAGACCGCAACGAAAGGCAGGCAACATGAAAAATGAACAGCAATCAGAAAATAATGGATGTTTGGTTTTGCCCTTAACCCACAGCAATCGGGGCCTGGATTCACTATCACTCGAACAGATAGCTGCATTACCAGATGCCCCAGCGTCTGGAGCAGGACGGAAAAGCAATCTGTCATTCTTACCGTTTATCGCCTCTCTGAACGGCGTACGCTTCGCTGACCTTGACGTGGAGCAGGCACACCGTTTTACCGCTCTCAGGGACATTGCTGGCACGATAGGGTTGGTACTGGTAGCCGAGGTCCATTCAGGCCCGGACAATGCTGTTGTGCAAACCCCTGAGGGGATGAACGACAAACAGCTGGTGGACTGGTATGTAGAGAATAACGCGATGATATCAGTCAGCCGGTTTGTGAAGGACTCGCCGTGGTGAGCAGGCTTCCCTGGCGTCATTAAGCAGGTGGTGCAGAGCTTCAGACGTCGCAGCTACTGTTCCCACCTTTGGGGCCTGCGAACCCACGGCACATCCCACGTGTTGTATACTTCGACACAAGTCACTTTTAATCACCGGGGCAGTCACATCATTGCGCCTCATAATTCCTGGTTGTTTATGATTACCCGATCACCTTAATCCTGTCGCTGACCATCCACCCAAAGTACCGGTACCAAAAACTCGCACTAAATATGGAACCAGACCTGGTTACGATGTCGATAAAAGTCACTTTTACCGGAGCGGGCGAAAGTCACTTTATTGCCCGGGTGAAAAAGGGGGCTTTGAGGAGGCATTTGAATCTTTATAATAAGAGACTGGTAAAGCTGCTGGTGGACCTGACATGACATTTCTTAAATCTCTGGACTCACCGCCATTCATCGCAACGTATCGTTGGGCGGGCTCATTCGATGGACGGTATATGCCTCAGGCGTATTCACTTCTGCAGGATCTGAATCTCCGTCACTACCTGCCAGTGGTCAATGCCGAGTTTGATATATGTGTCATTCACTGCGGCAATCAGTGGTGGCGCTTCAGGCTGGTGGATGTGAAATCTGATGAACATCAGAAAAGGATGGTGGCCCGGACGGCATACCGGCTAAACCAGTCAATGGGGATCGCGGAGCAAATGGTCAACATGATCCACGCCTGGCAGTCGGTGCCTCACCTTAACCCACCAGCATCTGACTATATAAATTAAACAGGGCCCGCTGGTGGCCCTGTTTATATCTGATGATGAAACGGGTAGCGCTATTCGCGGTACTGTTTATGGATGACTTCAGACCGTTTACGTGAAAATAACTTTTTCAGCGCACGGAAGAACAGGGTGGTTGTCAGTAACGTAAAATAGGTCACTCTGTGCGGTACGGATATGGGTTGCCGGTGTTTCAGTTTCAGTGAATAGACGTGCCCGAGGTCGGTCAGCAGCGTCTGGGGAAGCATAGCTTTACGCAGGTCATTTTCGATCCAGCCAGTTTCCTCCACACTAAAAACCGGCTCTGCCTCGTACGAGGTGAACTTGTTCCCAAGGTCATCACAATTAGAGCACAACCACTCCGGAACGGGGTCCGCCATGAACTTACTGCGCCCGGTCAGCAACACGACGTTGATGATGTGCTTATCATCCCGCTTAATAGCCCGACATACGCCTGATATGTGCGTTTTATTCTGGAGGAACGGATTCAACATCCTGTGTTTAGCTTTACCGTAGCCGTACACCACCGTCCATGATTTATCGTCGAGGGCACCGTAAATGTCACCGGCATAATGCTTTTCTTCGATAATGAAGATCCCTTTCGTGCTGATAAATATATGGTCAATCTGTGTCGTCTGCGAAGAATTCAGCGGAAGAGTAACATCTGATATGAGTCTTCCCTCCAGATCGGCCAATAGTCCTTTAAGGGCATTACGCGTACGCTGTTCACTGAACATGTTACTGACAAGCGGCCAGACGCACAGAATAATGCATGACAGAATAAGCATGACGAACACCAGAAAGATGGTCGATAACGTGGTCAGGTCCATCGTCACCTCACCGGGCTGGTGGGATTCAACGCACCGGACAGCGTCTCTTTCAGATTAACGTCCAGGGACAGCCCAAGCATGCTGCTTAACGTGGCCTTTGGCGCGTTATAGTCTCGAAAACGTGTGGTTCCATAGACGATGCCCAGCCGTTCACGCACCTCAGTGCTGGTGGCTGTATCATCGATAAGGCCAAACTGCTTCGCCCGGTCACCCAGCCAGAAACGCCCTGTGTAGAGCAGTTCTTTATCCGCCTGTTCACGGGAAAGTAACTTTCCTTTGCGGCCAGATTCGACATCATGAATAAACTGTTCATGCATTTTGTCGAGCAACTCACTATGCAGAAATGCTTTGGTTTCGTCATCAATGGGACGCCATGGGTCAAGGGATGCTTTATAGGCACCGGCCGTTAACGGTTCGTTAGCCACGCCAAGGCGATCCATAATCCTGGACACATCCCAGTGGTCCATACGTACGCCGATGCTGCCGATAATAGCGTTAGGATCTGCATAAATGGCATCTGCCGATGAGGCGGCGTAATAACAGGCAGAGGCGCACATATTTTTAATGCTGACGATTATCGGTCTGACGTCACGGGCTGCTGCTGGTAATTTTCCGTTTCCGGTCCCCAGTGCTTTAAGGAGTGCCTGTTTAACTTCGTCGGCTGGCGCTGGTGGTGTGTCATTTTTATTCGATGACTCAATCTGGCCTGAATTATCTATAGTGATGCCCGGAGCCCCATGAAGGGATGCCCTCAGCGCATTTATTTCCCTGTAAATATTGATGGCGTCAGACGGGCCGCCACCACCAGATTCGGCATCGATGAGAATCGCTTTGGCGTGGGGATTATTCCACGCTTCGCGTAAAGCACGGGCAATAATAACCCCATCACCTGTAGGGGTGCCTGTTCCCATTTCACCATGAATACGGATGACCGCAATATGGTCCGCGCCTTTCCCGTTCTTCTGTTTATCCTGATACATGGACCAGCCACTATAACCAGCAAAACCAATACCAATTATTGTCAGGACCATTTTTGATAACACATGCGATTTATACAAACGGAAAAATTTCTTACTTTCACGTGATACCACATCCTGAACAGAACCTGTTTCAGGTTGAGGTGGCCTTTTTTTGAACATATATTTCCTCACATGAGTTTTTGGTAATGCGCAAGAAGCCGGTTAATGGCAATAGCAAGCAACGCCAGAGCAAGCGGCGGGAAATACTGTGTCAGCCCGTAGAATAAATTCAGGTTAGGGACGACCAGATACGCAAATAACAACACGCCGATTATCGTCAGCGAGCGGAACCAGAGGCGGTAGAGCTGAATTGTAACATCACCAAAAACAAATCTCTTCATTTTCCACTGGTAATAACCATCCAGCGCTAAGGCTATCATCAGGGGCAGGAATGTGAAAAACCAGCCTACCAGCAGATACCACCGGTAAATGGCCTGGTACATCATTAGAGGGATGTTTCGGGCTGCGGTATAGCTCGGGCTCATGAATTTGTTTACCGCAAGGTTCATCCCCTTCGCCGGTTTTGTTTTATCATCCTCGGGTAAAAGAACTTTATTTATGTAACTCGTGAGATTTAATTCTACAAAGAGATAATTAAACGTCTTTTCCGTATTCTGGGTCACTTTCTGCCATCTGTTGACATCCATAAGCGATTTGCTGGCGTTCACCTCCGCTCTGATATCTTTATAAAGGGTTTTCGTGTCCTCCAGATAAACGTTGAACAGAAAATAAATCAACAGACCCAGCCCTAACCCAAAGCGCAGCATCGTCATGCGCTGCGCCGCCATATCTTTTTCAGCCATTAGATTCACCTGCAGGTTTGTTATTAATCGGAAAACAGTCCGGTCCAGATGGTAGCCAGACGGATGTTCGTTGCTCTGTCGAGGTAGTGATTCTTCCAGCCATGAAGAATGCCCGAACAGGCAAGGTCATCCGATGCGATCAACCTGGATATCAGAGAAAAAGTTACTTTTCGGCGCACGTCTGCATTTTTCCAGCGCACCTGGCCCGGGGAGGGCATATAAACCGTATCTTCATCTACTGGACGTAAACGAGAGAACTGGCTAAACGGCTCAGACCAGGGGGTCCACACTGCGCATAATGCATTTCCATTAAACCGGACGGGGAGGGACAACACCGACGCGGAGAACTCATCGAGAACCGACTGAATAATACAGCTCTTGCGGTACATCGATGGCTGGTGGCGGTTGCCCAGGATTGAAAGGTCAATGACCCGGTTGAAAAGAGATGTGTATTCATCAGATGGATCGCACAGGTTCCCGCTCCATAAAAGTAACTTTTCTTTCAGGCCGGAGATAAGGGCATCCTCTTCGAAAATGCCAAGGTCATGCTGGTGGATGTCGGGCACCTTTCCGTTTCGTTTACGGCGCATCACCTGATATTCAACCTTTTCAGGCATGTCAAGGAAAAGGGAAAGTAATCCTGAGATATCGACAAACGCGGGTAACAGGTACCATCCCAGCCGCTCTGAGTTAACTTGGATGAATGCCATGCGTTCCTGATTGGTATCTATCTGGACGTCAACCCTGTGGCTCTTAGCCATGCTGGCGGCCAGCAGCTGACTGAGCCAGTCGGTGAAAGGACCCTGCGATACTGACCAGTTGTAAGACACTTCCTTATCGTCGTGCGTCACGATGGTGACGGCATACCGTATGATAAAAAATTCGGACAGCGTCCGGGCCAGCACATCCAGACTCTCAATGGTGTCATGGGCATACACCTTATAAAGATCACCGGTAAGTTTCTGTGCATACCGTGACAGTATTTCCGGAAGGGCCTCATCGTCAACATCAATGCCGTACTGTTTCAGCGCCTTATTGGCGCGTGATATATATTTGGGTTGAGTTGAATTCATACTGAGCAACGATGCCCGGGAAACCTGTTTTCGCTCCATAATCAGACCACCTTTTGTGATTTACTCAGGATTTCATCAACATTGAGATTGCGTCTCATTTTCAGTTTGTAGGGCGATTTCATCACCATTTCGACTAACCCGGTCGACCTGCGCATTGCCTTTCCCGGTATGGTTATCGGCATCTGTCCCACGATTTTTCGGCCGTCCTGAAGGCAGGCTATAAAATGAAGAGTTGGTATCATTGAAAGCAACTCCTGCGGAATAGCACTCACCATTGTGGTGGACTTTCGTTCGGAAATTGAACCATTGAAATCGGTATGTGACTGTTTGGTGCCTGCGCTGGTGGTATAGGTGACCTGGTTCATTGATACGTTGGCCTGGCCCACTTTCGTCAGGACAAGCTCCTGTGTTTTAGCATCTGTCACACGTGTACAAATGTAGTTGTTGCAAAGGCCTGTCAGACGGTCAGCTGTATCGGCGCTGGTGGCTGAAACGAAGTCTGATATGGTCTGTGTTGAGATGAACAATGCCAGTTTGGCTGCTCGGCCCTGGGCAAGCAGGTTAATCATCTGCATGTTGATAGCCTGATGCGCCTCGTCAATAAAAATGGATACCCGGGGCGCGGTCGATAAATCAGAGGCTGTGTTATAGCGGCTACCCGCTTCTGCGGCGATATCAGAGGTAATCAGCTGTGAGAGGTCGCGAGCCGTTGCCGGATCAGACAGACCATCCAGCGAAATATAGAGCACACCGCCGCTGTTGAAGAGCCCGTGGCTGTTAACGATATTACGGTCCGGGTTTTCAACGTCATTAGCCGAAAGCAGGATATCCATTGGGCTTTGCGACAGGCGTTTGAGCATAGGCATAAGGCTGGCTGTGATTTTGTAATAGTGGGTTTCATCACCGGCGATATACTTGAAACATTCGAGAACGGTATCCATGCCATACATGACTTTTGGCGAGTTATCCTGAAAGTAATTAGTATAAAAATATCCCTGCAGATTCTGTATTTCGTTAGCCAGGTCCAGATTGGGCGATACCTGCAGAGTTAAGTTCCATTCCGGACCGAGGTGGTACTCATAGAAACCCCGGAGCGCATTACGCGTGGTGACGATCAGGTCCTGTTTGGAACGAATCGAATAATAGATATTCTGAATGGTTGGCTTTTTCCCGCCGAGTTTCAACGCGCCAATAGCTGTGGTTACCAGACCTTCAGCAATGCGGAGGAAGGGATCCTCGCCACCTTCAGTACCGGCAATAATACTCATAATACGGGCTGACAGGTCCGTATCCTTGACGTAGTTGGCGCTGATATCATAGGAGACAGATTTAGAGGGGTTACCTGCATGGAAGTGCATGTAGGGTTTACCCAGGCTCTCGCACTCCTCTTTTAACCCATCCTGCCACTGATAATCATTCTTTGGGTCAACAACAAGCACGATATGCCCGAGATGAAGCATCGAGCTGGACAAAAGACGCTGAAGCACGGTTTTACCGGTACCAACGTTACCTGTGATAAGGGTATGCCCAAAGAAATTCTCTTCATTGACGAAAATCGGAACCTTTTTATCAACGCCGAAAATTGAATAGTTCCCGCCGAGGTCAGTCGCGAGTTTTCGATAATGACGGGTTACAGGATTCAGCACAAAAGGTAACTGAACTTCATGTAAATCACTGGAGAGGTTATGAACCTGGTAGGTCCGTTCTGAGTGTTCCGGTCCCCATTTGAAACCGTTGCATAAAAAGGTTGTACGCTGGGGTAGCTCCACCTTTTCTTTCCTGCGTAAAAGCCGGTTCACCGGATTCTTCGCGGGAGCGCCCCCGGTCTCCTGAAGGGTCACCAGCTTCTGGTATTTCCGGTCATCGGCAAAGTAATGTGCGTTGTTAATCATTCGAAAATCTTCAAGAGACAGGAAGTCCATTGAACGATGAAATAAACGCCAGTGTGCCCGGAAAACAGGTACACCATGCCATATCCGCCAGCTGGCAAAGGCAATCAACCCTAGGGCGCAATAGAAGGGGATCTCGCTGATGCCATATGTCTGACTCCATGAATCAATAAGCACATAGATGGAAAAAAAGACCAATATCACGGCAGAGCGAAACTCCAGCGCAGGACGGTAGAGCATCTCCTGAGTGTGTAAATTATTGCGACTCCGGCGTTTCATAACCCTTCCTCCTGGTGATTAAAGAAAGCAATAAATTCGTCATAAAAGATATTGTTGCGCTGTGCGCCCTGTTGAATGTCTTTCAGGCGGATCATGTAGTGTCGGATAGGTCTACCAAACCCCACCTTTACCTTAGCAATAGGGAATTGAGAAAAAGCAGAGCGGAGTTTTGCTAACTCATCCTGATCAAACCCCCATGAAGCGATATCTTCAGTGATTCGAAGCCGGAGGCAAAAGTTGATATCGGTCACCACGACAGTAAGCAGCAATTGTCTGACCGTAATTGAGGTGTTATTCAGTCTGATTTTATTTAGGAGTGTGATGATCGTATCAATATCAGATTGAAGGGTATCGCTGTCAGTTGCACCAGCAACCTCATCTGTTGGCAATGGAAGTAATTCAGCTTCCTCAATATTTTCTGTAATGACAATCGCCGGGTCCGTAATAATATGATCCTGTCGTGCAAACAGCTCTTCAAAACCACGATTGATTTCACTGAAGCCTTCCTGTTCCTGCTCATCGGCCGCATCAACAACCGTGGAATCCGTAGAATTACCCGTTACAGATTCAAGGAGTTGCCGGTTTTTCGTAAGTTCACCCGCTCCATGGATGTCAGTTGACACATCAGGCAGTTCCCCCCTCATCTGAATAGCGCTGTCATCCTGTGAGTACATATCGTAATCCCCCCATGACTGGTCCGCGTCATCTGTCTGAATGTCAGGGTATTCAGATGGTGGTATATCAGACGGCTCAAATTGACTATCTGTAGCCACGGGCAGCTCTTTTTCATAACGTTCAGGAGGAAGTGGCTCAGGATAAACATCGGTTTTTAATACCGATAAATTAAATGCTGATGCAGTCTCATCCGGTGTCACACCACCAAATAAATCTGAGGAAAGCAGAGGCAGCATCTCAACAGATTTTACATCGGGTTGATGACGTAGCTGAATAAGCGAAACCTCATTACTGAGCTGGGTATATCGTTTTCCGTCATTGGCCGGGACACTAAATTCTTCATTAATACTCCCGATTCTGAGCGAGAGTGTAAAGAGCTCAGACTCCATTAACTTAGTATCATCAAGGGGGGCAATAGACCGAATGTAACTGTCGGAGACGTGCAGCAGACCATCAATTAGTGCCATTTCAGACGGCGTAATCGCATTGTTATTAAACTGATGCTGTAGACGGGTTATGTATTCTTCCTTTGTAATTGCTTCCTTCTTCTTCTGTTTCTTGCTGGTGTTTTTTTGTTTGTTTTCTTTCTGCTGAGTTTCCACTTCCTCACTTGAAACCTGAGGGTTAGTGCTGTTCTCTTCGTCTGAGACGGAATTATCTTGATCAATGCTGACTGCCATTTCCTGCGCATTCTCAGATTGTTCAGCTGGTTTTGAATCAGGTTGTGGTGCATCATCCGGTGTAACAGGCTCATCAGTAAGATTACCATTACCAAGCCGAATTGATTTGATACCAATTGAGATCGGGCGAGTGTAAATCGTGTCATTACCTTTACGGTCGACATACACATAATCGTTCGTGTCATTGATACTAAATATCCCCGGAAGATTCTCTGGGATGACATCGTATTTAAACAGGAAACCTACCCATTTTATTTTTAAAAGCGAGTACCAGCTCAGGCCTTTGATGCCGTCACTAAACATTCGTTGAATGTCCATCTCAGTAAATTCACCGCGATGGAAAAAGTGAGCAATGCGTTGATCTCCGTATGGTTCTATATAGCCGCCATTCACTAATAAATCCGTCAGTGATTTTCGACCAATCTCGCCGTCCGGGAAATTAACACCCAGTTTTTTGAACTGATTCAGTATGTAATCAAGGGCTGTGTGTTCATTGATGTAAACAGCCCCTCCGATAATCATAATATGAACGGGAGAGGGACCATTCTGCCCGGCGAGTGTAGGTGATGAATCGAAGCCGTTGATGTTAAGCGCACTAATATTATCTTTTATAATTGAAATGGCACGAGCTGCGGTATCGGATGCACGAATGCCGGATTGCTTATCATAACGATAACTTGTGTCGGTACCGGTAGAATGCCAGTCGGCGGTCCTCATGCAACGGGATATAAAATCATCGCTGGTAGTGTAATTACCTAGGGAGGCAAGCATTTTATCGTACATTCGTTCTTTGACGACGTCACTCAGGTAATTCAGGCAGGTATCGTTCAGGCAACGTTCTAAAAAAACGGGAGCCCGTACAGAGTGGTCATTCGCAGTTCTTTTGCGCCATATTACTTCATAAGACATAATACGATTCGTATTAGCCCAGTCCATCAGGCTGGCTGAAAGTGGACGCCACGTACTGTTAACCCCTGGAGTTGAAGAAATAACGTCAACGTCAAATATTTTTCCTGCGTCATGTAACAGACCACAAATAAACGCAGCATAAAGGTACCGCCGTTTACGTACCTGCTCTTCATCCTGTAAACCAATAGGGCTAAGTTCAGTACTGTACGCGAATTTTAAAGCCAGAAAAGCCGTCTCCAGACTGTGTGTTAATAACCCCCCCGTACCTGCATGGTGATGATTCTCTGAGGCGGGTAGAAGGTGGATCCAGCGCGTAAATTCCATCAGTGGTTTGATAATCAGGTTCGTGAATGTATATGCTTCATCGCTCAGGTCAGAATTAGGGAGACCGATATACATATTGATTTCCTGCAACCGATTAGCATGGACAGACAGAATCTCACGCTCTGAATAGAGTGTTATACCCGTTGGCTTACTTGGATAGTCGAGGTAGTTTTGCACGTCCTTATTAGGCGTGTGCGGTATGTCATACTCATCATCCGTATCATAGACAATTTCATAGTCAGGCCCTCCGAAGAGGGCGACCCTAATTTTCATGAATAAACTGGATATAATACTCATATCAACCTGTTTGCTTTATTGTGCCGGGACAGGAGCAACGGAAGGTCCTGTTTTACCAGCCGCCTTTTCCGGGTTGACTGACGCGGTTTCAGTCTGTTCCGTTTTTACCGCAGCTTTGCTTGCATCAACACCAGAATTCATCTGGTCATCAGGCCGTTCTGGTTCAGGACCCTTCGTGATGGCTTCGGATGATGGATTATCCGGAACTTTGGTTTCGAGGCTGGCGATATACAGCTCAACAGATTTAAAACGTTTGATGTTTTTGATGAATGGAAGTGCATCGTATTTACCGGAAGCACGGTTCTCCGCGTCAAGTATTTTGGTAATTGAATCCATGGCGGCCTGCAGGGAGCTTAAAAGCTGCAGGATAATACGGTCATGCACCTGCTGGGTGATTTCACCGAATAACCACAACTGGTGTGCCTGGCGCGTCATGACATTAATGGTTGAGATAATATCCAGTAACTTGTAGGTCAGTGGATGATTCCAGCGAATTTCAAATTCCTCGTAGTTGTACCCGTCAAACGACGAATCCTGCACCGGAATTTTCGAAAGGCTTTTATCAATCTGCACTTTGTAGGTGTTTACATTACCTGACAATTCAGTATAGATGCCTGTCAACCACTTATTAACTTTTGTGCCAGTCGTCGGGTCTGACTCGACCAGGCGAAAGATATTATAAATTGCGTTAGAGATCGCGTTGAACTGGCGAAGGCGGGCGCGGTTCTTTTCATGGAAATGCAAATAAAACACGCTGGATAGCGGTTTGAGTTTTGTGATGACCATGCCCAAAGCGCGATTATTGCCCACGTTTCGCTGAGTTCGTGGAGTGTTTCTCTGTGATGTATTTTCAGCCATTATAATAACCTCTTCAGTTTTTCAAGACGCTTGATGTCCGCAAGTCTGCGCTCATGGTACTCATGCAGTAATTCGCGGATGGGTATAATTTTCTTTTCTGTTTCCTGAATCATCTCCAGCTCCCAGTCCAGAGCTTTAGGAAAACAGCTAACACTGTAACCGCCGAGTTTAGGTTTAACGAGAACCCCGTAGTGTTCAATTCGATTTTTAAACCTGGGGGAGAAATCTTTCCAGGAAATAGTAACTTTTTGGGATGAGCCCACTTTTCTTATCACTGGTGCAAATCTGCCTGGATTGAATTTTCCTCCATTCGCGTAGGTTGTATCTGATATCAACTTGTTCCTGGCTTTCCATACATTCCAGTACTGATCTAGGACAAGGGTGGCTTCCTGTTTCAGCAATTCGATATAGAGCACAGCGTTACCAATGACGGTTTCCTGGTGAGCAATAATTTCTGAATTCATGCGTAGTTCCCTCCTGCCCAAAAAGATACAGGAATCAGGAACGGATTTTCTGAACTAACAAGCCGGTTATTAGTTTTTTTAAAATTTTTTTCTATACAGACTGAGCCGAGAAAAAAGTAACTTTTGGCCCCTCAGGGAAGGATGCCGTCAAAATGAAGGCACTCAGAGCGTTTCCGTTGTGACGAGATGTCCTGAATCAGAAGGTTTTCAGAGCACGCAGAGGAAAAAAGTAACTTTTAACTGAGTGTTGATAGTATCCCTTATACATAAGTAACTATTTTGACAAAAAGTACTCATGAGCCATAAACCATTTTCAGAGCTTCATTAGTACTTTTTCCATAAAAAAGTACTAATGACATAGTTTTTTCATTAGTACCTTTTCCACCAAAAAGTACTAATGAAAAGTCGGTTTTTTAAGGCATTTCTAAAAAAAAGTGCCCAATGTTATAAGTGCCAATTCGTTCTATCTTGCCTTGAGGCTTTATCATGGATAGTATCTAATAATATTAGTACCAGTTTTGTTGTTCTCTAGCCTGGATAGCTATGATATAATCATAATGTTTACGGAAAACACATACCGCTATAGCAGATATAGATGCTTGGAAAGAGCCCGGAGAGCGTATGGTCATACAACCCAACGTACAGACTGACACGGTCGTAAAAGCTTTTCTCCGTTCGGAGTTACAGTTAATACGGAGTCAGCAAAAACTGATGTCCGTGTTACCACGTGAACTGGCATCAGACTATCGCTATATTCCAGAGATCCTTCTCGGGCGTTTTTTTCATCCGACTACGGATTCCCGACTTAATCGGATTGCGCAATCAGAGGAGCGGCCTGGCAGCCTGTTAATACCACGAGTAAACGGACAGCAAGTTTCCTGGAATAACCTGATAAAACAAATTCGCGACGACTCTCAGTACCTGAAGTTTGAAACATACGGCAGGCCTTTTGACAGTTCAGAGCTTAAACCAAATGCGTCATGCGAATTATTTAGCGGAAAGCAGTATGTCTATAAACCTGCGGATCTGGAGTTGTTTAGAAAAAACATCGTCTCAATACAGATGAATTTCCTTGTCAATCTGTGGAACCTCGTTAGGTTCAATCCGGCATTTGTTCGCGCCTATCTATCGTTATCGAATGACGCTTTTCAGATGCTGGCCGATACAGAGATGAACGCCTTTGTTGAGGTGACAAACGTTGTTTTGTTTCCACGTTTCATTCAATACGATTCTGGCCGTCGTGATGTTAAAGTCTTTGCTTGGGCCTACGAGATAATGTCTGATGTTCTAGATGGTTTTATACCTCGTGAAAATATTGAGAATCTGCGCATTGAATTTAGCTTAAAAGAATCAATTGAGAAGCTAAAAACATTTTAAAGATTATACGAATCAGGTCGACTTTACAGGTTGTGCGCCAGGATATGTCAAAGCACGGTCAGTTCATTCGCAAAAAAATTGATAAACGTTAAACAGAATATCGTTAAAAAGTAACTTTTCAGAACCGCCAGGGTATGGAACTTCACCGTGCCATTGTGCCAACTCAGGAGCAATGTTAGGAGATTGCGGATAATGGCTATAAAGAAAAATGAAGTCAGCTACCTGAACCAGATCGCAAGCGCGTATAAATTAGTAGAATTCGATGCCAATAAGTACACAATAGCGCATCTCTATGGTCGTAAAATTGCGGACAGGCTGGAGTATTCCAGAACGGCCAGTTCAAGACGGGGGGTTGGATCATGGCTTGGAGATAAGTATGCCATGCTACTTTCTAATGTCGTCGTCAATCACGCTATTCATATTTTCGGTTATGATCCACAAAGACCCGATGAATCAACGAAAGAAATGGATTTCAACGCATTAATTGATTTGTTAATTGATACGGGTTATTCACCTGATATCTACCCACTAAAAATCAACAAAATCGTCGATGTTCTTAATGGGATGTCTGAAGCAGACTATAAAGATTTCTGTCTTGTCTGCAACAAGCCCTACATCCATTCACCATCCGGTTTTGACTCCTGTCCGACATGTAGTGCTAAAAAATGCAAAGTCGCTATCATGCGTTATTCACAGTCTGTTGTTCCCTTTGATGAAAAGTGATGATGAGGTCATGGAAAATCAACTTTTACACACTGCAAGCACAATCTGTCATATATCTTTCTCGGCAACTGGAATTACAACACCTTCAGATGCTCGGGGCTTTTATCATATGTCTGATTGCATCCATAATCGGTTACGAACACTATCACCAGATTTGAATGTCCGTTGTGCTTCCTATTTATATCTGCCAGTAGTCCATACGGCATTAAGAGCAGAAGATCTAAAAAGATATTTTCCTGATAGTACCATCCAACTCGTTCACGAGCTCACACCATTAAAAAGAGCAACCTGTCCATCGGGGAAAATCAGGTTCGATAAAGAGCTTGATGCCTTGTTTTCTTCCAGTTCCGCAGCTGTCAGTATTCGTTTAGCAGAATACCTTTCAAGCCCTTCCCGCTTTTTACGCATGATAAAAAATCCTGACCGCAAGACCCGTATAGAGGAAATCCTCACGACAAGAAATTGCAATTTATCTCACCAGTTAACTCTTCTTATACAGGCAGAGGAAACGGTGTCACGGATTGCGTTGGCTAAAAAAACCTGACGCCATTAATCGTGCTAACGATATACTTATCATTGATAAATCATATGTGTGTTTTATCATTTAAGATTTTTCTTTATTCTTCGACTTCAGGATGCACTGCCCATGCCTGATACAGAGAATGAATATCCCCCACTAAAATCAAAATTTCTCAGTTTAATTTTTCGCGACAAATCAGAAGTGATAAAAGTCTTTTTGAACTGATGTGAGAGGGGGATTAAGTGGTTACTATGAGATGTTGCAAAAAGTCAGTTTCCTCCCGCCTCCTGTGGAGCGCCATAAAGTTCCGGCAACATCCTAATGTGTGAGCAGGGAACAACATGAAAGAAAAATCATTCCTTTTTAAAAAGACCCCTGTTATCCAGGAAAACTGATTTTTTTTTATGGGATGATAATGCTATCCATCAAGGGGTAGCATATGCAGATCACAAAAAAATTTATCCTGAAAACCATCATTAGCTCATTGCTGGTGCTTTCTACAACGTCGGTGGCCGAAACTCAGTATGCCGGAACAACACCATTTGTTTCAGGCCAGTCACTGAAAAAAGGCTTTTTCTGGTATAACGACAAAGAACCTGTTGAGGAAGAAGAACAACAGGACCAACAACCATTATCAGGTTCTCCCTCCCATAACCAAAATGAAGAACTAAAACTTGATTCACGCTGGCTCAAAGAAAACCTGCTGAATCTTCGTTTTGCGGCGATGGACAATCCAACCGATGAGAATCTGTCCCGCTATTATACTGCTAACCGACTCATGATGGATATTGCCACCCGCTTCTCTGACCGAACCAGAGACTATTTCATTAATAATCCCATGATGTCAGAAAAAAGGCGTCAACCAACCGAGACCGTTGCATTAAATGCGCATCGCGCTGGACTTGAGGAAAATCAGCAAAAAGCGCTTTCTTCCATATTCCAGAAAAGTGGTCTTTTCTTCTTCTTCCAAAGCACCTGTCAGTACTGTCATGAACAAAGTCAGATTCTCAATTTCATGCAGAACTATTATCACATCGATATTATGCCAGTTAGTATTGATGGACGTCCTTTACATAACGGCATATTTCCTCGTTATGGTCGTGCCACTATGGAAATGATCAAACAGTATGCCATTACGGAAGTTCCTACCGTTTATCTGATGTCAAATGACGGATCCCAGGCAACAAGAGTAAGTACCGGTCTGGTCTCAGCAGAAGAGTTAAAGAACACGATTATCCTGGCCGCAAGAGGAATGAACCTGTTGGACGAAGCATCATTCCAGAATACCCTCGATATTAAAAAACAGTATGTCCTCGGTGACAGGGATGTACTGACGGTTAATAAGATGAGTTATGAGCAGGATCCTTATCTTCTTCAGAACATAATGGATAAAAAACTCAGCGAATATGACATGCCGACGACCGATAAGGTTGATGCAGGTATCACTGCAAATGAAGGGGGCTACAGTGGCTACTTACATTAAAAAAGTAACTTTCCTCAAAAAGTTACTTTTATCGGCCATGTTCTTTGGCGTGTTCTCCATGCAAGAGGTCCACTCTGCCAACGTCATGGAGGGCATATTCAAAGGTATGGTTGCCTCCACAGATCCGGCAACTGTCCGAACCGCATCGAGAGTAGGGGCTGTTGGGGGGAGTTTTTCTTACAGGCAGCCTCAAGTCAACACTAACCTCGTAAATGTGAGTTTCCCTAAAGCTAGTGTCGGCTGTAACGGCATCGATATCTTTCTGGGCAGCTTCAGTATGATCAACGGTGACCAACTCGTGCAGATTGGGCGTGGCATAGCGCAGGGCTCAGCCGTCTACGCCTTTAACACTGCGGTCTCCGCAATTTGCGCCGACTGCGCAGCTATTATTGCCAACATTCAGGACAAACTCGCCGCGCTGAACAAATTCGCCAAAGACAGTTGCAACGCGACGTACGAATTTCTACAGAACGGGCTGGGTACTCCGCAGGAGTTTACTCAGAATATTGGGCTCGGCGGCGGCGCTGTTGACTCTATGGTGTCCGGTCTTTTCCCGGATTTCGGTAGCACCATGAGTCAGTCTGCCAGTGACGTAAACAAAAAGAACTATGCAAAAGATCCAGAGGCCTTTAAAGAAAAATATGCGGGAAACATTGTCTACCAGGGCTTCATGAGTATTGATAACGGCAATATGAATGTAGGTGGTGTGACTGAATTAACGGGTTATAAATTAGCTGAACAAATCATGTCACTGACGGGTACGCTTATTGTCAGTTGGGACAGTAACGGTGAAAACTCTGCGATAACACCGATCCCACCAACGATGAAAGCTTCAGACTTCATAAAAGGCACTGGTTCAAGCAATGTTAAAATAAATGTCTGCAACCCGGCACCTGATTTAAGCAGCAACAAGAAAGCCCAGTGTCTTGAAATGCGTCAGGATTCTACACAATTCAAAGGTCTTTCTGAAACCATTATAGAGACATTACTTGAAGTTCAGCGGGCTGTGAGAAATGACACTGAATTGTCACAAGATCAACGTCGATTAATCGGTATGTTGGGAATAAATAATATCATACCAACCCTACAGACGTTGTCTGCTGCTGAGGGCGTTCAGTACATCAATGATATCAGTACGATAGCGGCGAAAAATTTCACGATCGAGCTGCTTAGTAATGTCCAAAATAAAATGACAAATATGACGCTTCCTTCTGAGGCGATGACATCATTTAAAGACCAACTTGAAAAAATAAACCAGACATTCAGAAACCAAATCCGCAGTGCCTCTGAAGTGCAGTCCATTCAGAACACAGAGGAAAAAACAGTTCTGGCCTACTGGGATATGGCATTCGTTAAAAAACGCACTTATGGTGATAGCGGGAACGGGGGCTGATATGAGTAATTTCACGATATACACCATTGGTGAAATTGATTTCGTCTATACGGCTTTTAATGGGATCGCACTGATTTTTTCCAGCCACGGCTCAAATGAATGGATCAAATTTGCGGCTTATGCTGCTGCTATTGGACTCTTCTATAAATCAATGAAGTGGGTACTCGCCCCGAGTAAAACTGATGTCCCAATATTCTCATGGATTATGGGGCTGTTGTTCTATTCAATTGCCGTCATTAAAGCCGATGTCACGCTGGAGTCGGTGAAAACAGGCGAAGTCAGAAATATCGATGATGTCCCGCTTTTTATTGCTGCCTCGGGAGAGCTCACTACCGGTTTATTACATGGTCTTATTACAGACTGGCGGGCAGCGTTTGACCCGCTCACCCCGGTAGGACAGGTCACTGATACGCTGGATGACAGCTTGACACTGGGTCCAATGACCAAAATGGTCAAATATATGGAGTGGGGCGGGGAGTCGAGCGGGTTCTGTCAGGCATTTCCGAATACGATGAGCGGAAGCGAAAAACCGGTGACATTCGATGTGTGCAGAATAATTCAGTCTATTGCCCGAGACTGTATAAAAACGACCCAGGATTCAGAGGTTCAGACAGCACTCAGAGGCGTGGCGTTGAATGAAATCTATGCAACAGACCTTGGGTCCGTAATAAATGTTATGGACTCAATGACGGCCAACAGCCTGAAGACGGCCAGCGTCCCCATGGTGACATCTACCGGACTGCAGTATGCGTCGTGTACGGATGCATGGGCGGCGGTAAAAGCTGCATTCGCCTCGCCTCAAGGCGCTTCAATTATGAGAAATCTTGGGCAGATGAATCAGTTTGTTGCGCCGCAACAAGAGGATAATGGTCAACAAACTGACTTTATCGGCGGTGCGGCCACCACGCTTTTTGGAAGCGCAGGTCAGGCTCACAATATCACAACAGCTGCATTCGTTCTTAATCAGGTCGACAAAGGCGTTCTCCAGTACAGGAAGGCGCTAGGTATAGCGGCAGACTATCAGCTCTTCGAAGCGAGCATGAAAAGAACGAATGCAATGGTTAGTCAAGGGCAGCTCTGGCTCAACATTTCAGGCGCTGCAATATCGTTCCTGGAAATGTTCAGCTACATGGTCGCCCCTTTTGCTCTGATTGCGATCCTGTTTTTAGGGGGGGAAGGTATCGCTTCAGCCGCTAAGTATCTGCAGCTAATTGTATTCGTTAACATGTGGCCGATAACGGCAGTCATGGTAAACGCATACGTGAAGATGGTACTGAATCAACAGTTTGACACATGGACATCGCTGGGGGTTCAGACCACGATGAACTGGGCAAATATGGGGAGCATTCAGGAGACGTACGGCAGCTACCTGTCTGTGGCCTCAGCTCTGTATTGCATGGTGCCGATGCTGACTCTATTCCTGTTGACCACCAGCATTCACCCGATGATGGGAGCGTTGAAAAATGTCACACCTGATGCCCCAAACAATACCGGCCACGTCACACCAGAGGTTTGGTCGGCGGGGAATGCGGGTAAACAGTCCTTTGGTGACCAGACACACACCGCAGCCACTACAACAGGTGGTGGCATGTCGTCAGGAGGGCTTCTGGATTCTCAGACCAGGATGATGCCAACTCTTGGGTTGGGTGCATCGCTGAGTGATACAGTCAGAGCATCAGGCCAGAACTCGATAGGGACCGACAGGACCTCCACTCTCAGCTCAAAACAGGCGTTAAATGAAGCCTGGGCCAGTGCAACACAAGGTAATCGAACACAAACAGCAGGTTCAACAAACCAGGGCGGAATGAAACTTGTCGATGATGTAGCGGCCGGGATGACCAGAAATCTCGGAAAAGATACTGGAGTATCATCAGATGCCCTTAAATCTATGGCGGCCTCTGCCATCCTTAGCGGAATGGCAGACTTAGGTTTAAATTTGGGTGGTAAAGGTGGTGCAGGGAAAGGCGGTGGCGAAGAGGGGGGAGCAGGTTTATCAGGAAAACTTTTAGGGCAGATAGCAGCACGAATTCAAGGAAACAGTCAATTATCTGACGGTGCGAAAAAAGCCCTCACTGACAATCTGATGAGTAGCATGAAAAATGGTGATGGTTTTTCTAAGGACATAGCTAAGCTGGAGTCCAATGTGATCCAGAATGGTTTCTCTGACTCTGACAGTTACCAAAAAACGGCACAGAAGATGCAGGAACACGCCCAGGCTGTCACTAATAAAGAGAGCAATGCATTCAGTAAAACAGGTGAACAGGCTTCACAACTTTCAATGAATAGCAGTCTGAACATTGACGGGGCCAAAGTGTCTGACACCCTGAGTAAACCAGCGACAGCGCAAACTGTAGGTGATTGGGCGCAGGCTTCAGGTTTAAATCGTGAAGCAGCAGTGGGTAAATGGAACGAAATGAAAGGGACATTAAATGGCAGTAACACGCTGGGAGACACGAGAAACGGCAACGATGCATTTGTTAAAATGATGTTTAACGAAGCTGAAAAACTATCTCGTATGGATTCTGGTGAGACTGTTGCTCATAATCTGGGCGATATTAAACAAGCCTCTCAAATGCTTAAAAATGCTGTCAGTATCATGGGTGCCAATGCCGGGATTATCTCGCCTGCGACAGAGAAACTGGATCAGTTTGTAGGGCTGGGTACTGGTGGCAACTATGCCAGCGGGCAGGAACAGGCACAAACAGCTCCGGACACGTCCGCAGTGCCTTCTGCAGGACAAGTTTCTGGTAATGTTTCTAATCAGCAGGGTGCTGTAACCGGTGGGCTCGCTCAGCGAGAACAGGCTGCGAAAGCACAACCAACAACGGAAGTTGGTGGAATGACAGCTGGCACACTTAATGAGGGCGATGGCAGAGCTCACGTAGCTAATACCAACGGGGAAAATAACGGACAAGTCCATACTCAGGCAGATTCGCAAAAACTTCAAAGGGTCGAAGATACGTTACCTTTGGGGAACGTCAATGAGACCATAGACAAGGCTAAACAGGCAGCGGATACCGATAGTCCATTACAATCCGTAGTTGCAGGCACACAAAGTACAGTTCTGGGTGATGCAGAAACAAGTGATATCAATGCCTCGACTCAGCAAACGATGAGAGACATGCAAACGCATGATATGCCGAGAAGTGCGGAGACTTTCAGCCCGTCCGGGAACAAAGAGAAAGACTCCAAAAACGCCTTAAGCCAGGCGGCGTTACACTCCGAAGTTGCCCGCAATCAGACTGGTGAGGCCAGAGAAAACAGCCTTAAAGAAGCTGAAGCATGGCGTTCTACATTCAACCAGCTATCAGGTCAAAATTATTCATCATCCGATGTTGACCGTGTTTCCCGGTTAGCTTTGAACGGGAAAAATAATGGTTATGAAAATGGGCTTTCGGATGTTGTGAATAATGCCGTCAACAATACCGGCACCACGGCCACCAGAGTACCGACTGGGTCCTCTGATTACGAGCTGGGCGGAGATATGCGCGACAGTAACAGTAGAAGCCCGAACCTGAGGGATAAAGGGCAGGCAGCCAGAGAACAGGTGTTTGATAGCAACCGAACAGTAGCAAAAACGTTTACTGGAGCCGGTTCAGACCGTTATGTCGGTGATTCAATGAAGCTAGAAAACGGTTCATCCGGTCAAACGCTCATCGGCAACATGAGCAACAATATGCAGTTAAGACAGGCCAGCAATTTAGCTGAAAACAAACCTGGTATGACGGACGATAAATTAACCCAGCTTCGGGACGCGCAGGACACAGCAATGAGGACTGTCCAGAATAAACTGGCTGAAAACCCAAGATATGGGCCAGAAGCAGCAGCCGCTTACCCTGCATTTATCGCAAGCTTACCGGAAAGCATCGGAACCACACAAGGCCAGGATTTTGCGAAAGAGTTCTTGGATAAGCATCGAAAAAACTAATTAAAAGGCCCGTTTAAAAGCGCTGATCCCCATCACACACTCAGCGCTAATAAACACCATATTTCGGTTGATTTTGGCGAGGTGATTTGAACGGTGCTGAGCACCGTTCGTTTTAATATTAGCGAAGTATGGCGTAAACACGCTCCACTACAGGGCATACTGAAAGACTCGTTTTTACTCTGGCGAATGGTTTATCTGATGTAGACAGGGAAAATGTTAAGAGAAAAAATGGCTATTTATAACGATTTGCGAAGACTCTTTGTTCTTAAGTACAAAACTGTCCAACAATATCAAGGCTAGTCATCATGTCTCTGATTTTGTTCTTGTTCATAACACCAATATTCAGTCGAACGTAAATCTGTAATATCATGTTGATCATATTCAACCGGATTACGATAAGTATTGTTTGACGATTCCGAGACAACCCTATCGGTATCTTTCTCACGGGTACCGAAGAGCGGGTATTTGCGTCCTACAGTGATGTAACGATATACAAGCACTGCTAGGCAAAAGACATAGAAGAGCCCTTTGAAGTCGGAAAGTTCAAATCCAAACAGTTCGTACATCATTGGGTAGCCCTCTGTTATCTCTCATTTGATTAGATTATAAACTATTTAAACTCTCCTCCAACCCACTATTTTCATCAAGTCCGGATGCCGCCTTATCTCAAAAGGGGGCTTTACAGCCCATATCCTATGGTGTATCCGTTGATACAGAACCGTTTTTATCCATTAAGGGCAGGGGTAACCTGGCATAGCCCCGGAAAGTTACTTTTCAGCCAGAATGCGTGAGGGCGGGTTGAGTTAATGCGGTATATAGCTGCTTTATGACACAGGGATCGCGTCCCTACATAAGCCTGGACAGATGAATGAGGTTTCAGTGAAGGAAAGCTTACAAAAGGTGCAACATGTCTTCCGCTTCTAGAAAGCTATTGAGGCACTGACGCCACAAAGTATTGATAAAGAAAATGCTCGTGACATAGATAATCCAGCGTACATGGTGACATTCGACGGGCTGCTTCCCTGGACGGATACAGAGCATGTTCGAAAACCCGTCCCCTCAGGCAAGGTCTGGCGTTACTCCGCTCAATGCGGGATCTACAATATTTCGGTCGTAGCCGATCAGCTTGAAGAAAAGCTTGGTGCCCATGATGACGTCGCTGAAAGTCGGAACACTGGCAAAAGCCGGTTGTTCGATGTCAGTTTCAGCAATAAAGGTATCCCCCAGGCCACATCATTCATGTTGTCAATGCCCGCATGGGCTGCTTCACAGGTGTTAAATCATGACCAGGGTGTGAAAGCGTTGAAAACACCCGTCAGTCCGGACTTGACGGGGCTTCCCGCGCTGTCAGATACACTCCCGATGATGGACAGCGGATTCCCTGAATTTGATCAGCTGACCCTGCATATTATGCAATGGATTGATGCTGAAGCTGTCCGTTTACAGCGTGACGAGCTGGCAGCTGATGTTGCCTGGATTAAGACGCTTGGCGAACTGGTACTGGAGAAGACCGGTTTACCGGCACGCGCGGTGACGACTGCGGCCACCACATCACGAAGGAGTGTTGTCTTTCCTGTGCCGGGTGGCCCATTGACAGCAAAAATACCGGGTGTCTCAGCATTTTTACGCCACAGCTCATTAACGGCTAACTGCTGGCTGAACGCTAACGGATATAGAGAGGGCCATGTGCCGACCGGCGGTTGCGTGGGACGCAGTCTGTCAAATGCAGCATCTAACCCCTCCCCGGTTCGAACATCCGTTACCTGCCTGTTCTCCCGGGACACGGACGTCATGTAGTCAAAGAAACCTCTGCCAACATTTTTCTTTATCCAGTGTCCTTCGAGCGCCTCCATCTCATGAATGTAAAAGCTGTTTATCAGATCATCCGGTACAGCACTTTTGGTTTTTTCCTTTCCTTTCCCCTCTGTTCTGCTGCTGGCTGAGTTCGTTTTGGTACTCTCAACGGAGAGATTCACCTCATGGCTATTCTGTGAGATCCTGACTGTGGCGCACTTAACAAGGCAGATAGCATGCTGCTCCATTGCCTCATAAGGGAAACTGATTGAGCACAAGAACAGGGTTTTCTTAAACAAAGGCACTTTTACATGCGATAAGAAAACCATCCCCTTCTTTCCGCTTCACGATTCCATTGCAGGGACATCCATCATCGTTGCCTCTGCCAATAACGGCGCAGTAGAAAACATCTCGCTCGAACTCCCGGGTATTGACGCTGTACCTGAATGGGTACCAAAACAGTCAGATTATTTCAGCGAACTGGCTTCTCACCTGATGGGTAAACCAGCATGGGGGCTTCTGGCCGCAAAACTGGGTAATAAAGAAAACCGGGAAAATTTCCTGAATACTTTCTGGTGGAAAAAGCCCGATGAGCGGAATCAAAAACCGACAGTGCCTCCGGAGACATTCTCACCCGCCCGGGGTGAAGGGTTGCATTACCATCTTAATTTACTGAAGCCGACGCAGGGAGCCCGTAAACCCGCAATGTCCTGGTCAGAGGCTGTTATTCGTTATCAGAAAGCCACAGTCATCGAAGATGAAGCACGTCATGAGCTCGTCAGGTATTCAGAACTTGAAGAACAGATAAACAATCAGGAGCAGGCACTCATCCAGTGCGGGGAGAGCCGGGCCTCGATTAATGCCGCTCTGTCAGAACAGAACGGAATATACCTGGCGCTTTCCTCTGATGTTGCCGGACAGGAAGAAGCTGGTACCCGGTTACACCGGGAACTGGCGGAAGCCGATAAACGCGTCCACCAGCATGAGGCGAATAAACCAGGCATACTGATGGCGATTTTCTCACTGGGTAAAATACCGCGAGAGTGGTGGGGGCGTTATCAGCGACTGACCGATGAAATGGATTCACTGCGTACAACACTCGCCGAACATATTAAGGCGTTGACGAGCTCGCAAGCCCTCCGTGATGAAGCGCACAGTCAGACTGAGGCGCTTAAATCGGAGCTGGCGCTTTCTGTCAGCAGAGAGACAGCAATCAGGGAAAAGGTTGCCCGGGATATCTCGGAACTGGCAGAGGCCAGGACCATGATGGGGGATGCCTGGCCGGACCGTAACGCAACGGATGAACAAAGGGAACTGTCAGCACCATGGCTCAGTAAGAGATGGCGGGATACGCGGGAGAGGATGTTTCTTGCGGCACTGGATGTTCACCGCGCATTTATTGAATCTCACCCCGTTGAAATGTCAGCAAACCTGAATCTGGTGAGTGACTGGCTTAATGGTAAGGAGATACCAGATAAACAGGCAGCGCTTGCCCTTGATTCACTGAGTCTGGTTGTCCCCGTTATCTCCACAACGTTTGCGTCTGTTCCGCGCATGTTTAAAAAAATCGGCAAAGAAGCCATTGGGTGGTTACTGATTGATGAAGCAGGGCAGGCCCTTCCGCAGCAGGCAGCAGGAGCAGTATGGCGGGCAAAACGAACGGTTGTCGTGGGCGATCCAAAGCAACTGGAGCCGGTGAGTGGTATTCCTTCCTCTGTCGAAGGGGCACTTGCACAATCCTATGATATTCCAGCCAGCTGGTGGCCGGGTAAAATATCGGCACAGGTGCTTGCTGATCAAACGATGGAGCTGGGAACCTGGCTACCGGATGTTGAAAAAGGGCAGGTATGGGTAGGCTGTCCTTTACGAGTACACCGGCGTTGTGACGATCCCATGTTCAGTATCAGTAATAATATCGCCTACGGCGGGCTCATGGTGCATGGGAAAAAGCAAAGCACGTCGTGTTTGCCTGACAGTGGCTGGCTGGATGTTAAAGGTAAATCATGTGAAGGGAACTGGATCGCTGAGGAAGGTACTGCAGTAGAAAAGTTACTTTTGACACTGAAAGAGCAATACGGCATAGCACCTGACGACGTATTCCTGATTTCGCCATTTAAGGACTGCGCCATGAAGCTCAGAAAACTCGCTTCCCGGACCGGTTTCCGTTCCAACCGAACGGGGACCGTGCACACGACACAGGGTAAGGAAGCGGCCGTGGTCGTGCTTGTGCTGGGGGGAAACATTCAGAAAAATGGGGCAAAGTCCTGGGCGGCCAGCAAACCTAACCTCCTGAATGTGGCCGTGAGCAGGGCCAGACAGCGGCTGTATGTTATCGGGGAGCGTTCACTGTGGGAGAAACATGCCTACTTCTCATCCCTTTCACGAGAGTTAGGGCCACTGCAGGAAAAGATGCATAAGAATGCTGTGACAGAGCCCTGATTTGAACATTTAACGATGTCCATGAGGGAACCGGGCCCCCTGTTCTGGACTGAATGGGGCGTCCGGACATGGCGACACGCCGGTACCGGCACACCCTGCAACGGTGAGATAAAAGTGACTTTTACTGATTGCATCGTTCAGGGTTGTGGCGGTGAGTTGTTCGCGAGCTTACCCGATATCTCTGGCGTTTGTGGTTTTACGCGATCAAGCCCTGTCCATGCATTGAGTTGCATCATTTTCCCGTTACGCTGAAGACGCCGGTTATATCGTTCCATGAACTTGAAAATATAGTTGGCTCTGACGCGTGGGGTTCTGCTGTTATAGTCTGCAATTCCTTCAAAAACATTCCCCTTCCGGTCGATAATTTTCCGGTGCAGCCACCATGTACCCACCCAGAAAGAAGCACAGGGATCGTAAGCAAGCTCACGCCAGGTTATCGCGGGGAAGTGAGATTTTACCTCAGCCAGATTTGATGAATTGATCTGCATCGGGCCAATATCCCATGACCCATTGGTGTTGAGTACAAATGAACCAATCTTCCCACCTTCATTATCAAACAGAGTGAAAACCAGGTCACTGTCGATACCAAAAAAACGGGCTGCATCCGTTAAACACTGGTTCTTTACCGCCTCAGGTACGTTTTGGGGCCTCGGGCGATCCTGGGGCGGATTGAATGTGGTGCTGGCATTGACGGTGAATGTTGCGAACAACGCTGCGCCCAATAAAAATTTTGTCATCAACCCGCTCCTCAAAAGTAACTTTTACAGGTTACACGACCTCAAAAAGATTTTTTTCTCTCCCGGGGTAAAAACACCGCCTGGTCGGAAAAATATTTTTTCTTGTTTGGTACAGTAATTCAGGAGGTAGGAAATGATAAAACCTGTTGTTATTGCACTGACATTATTATCCATACCAGCGTATGCCGACGTTGAATTACCCGCTGAAGTTAAAGTAAAACTGGAAGCCCTCGGTATTGATGCTGTCACTGCTGAAAAATCACCGGTGGAGGGGATTTATTCGGTTTTCTCTAAAGAAGGTACCAGTTATGTCACTTCTGACGGTGCTTACATATTTACCGGTAATTTATTCCGGGTGAAAGGTGCTGATGTTGAAAACACAACTGACGAGTTTATCAGTAAAGGGATGAGAGCCTATATTGAAAAACTCGATACTATCACCTACAAAGCGCCTGATGAAAAATATGTCATAGGGATATTTACTGATATCACCTGTGGTTTTTGCCAGAAGCTACATAACGACCTGCAGTCCTATCTGGATAAAGGGATCACCATAAAATACATCGCATACCCTCGGGCCGGTATGAACTCCATGATTGCGCGGAACATGGCTTCAGTCTGGTGTACGGAAGATAAACCGGCCGCGTTGACTAAAGCAATGAAAGGGGATGGCCTGCCTGATAAGCAGCCAACAAAAGCCTGTATGGATTCGGTTCAGGACCAGTTCAATGCAGGGAACATGTTCAGACTTTCAGGCACGCCAGCGGGTTTAAGCCTGAAAGGGGAGCCTATGGTATTTGCGGGTTTACGAGACCCGGACCAAATGCTTAATAGCCTGAAAACGGCCAATCAGAAAAAATAACTCTCCGGGAGAGACGATGAAGAAATTTATGGCAATTGCAGCGGTCGTGGTTGTGTCATTTTCAGCACAGTCCAGTTTTTGTGATCAGAGCGGCTGCAAAGTTACTTTTGTTGATGTCGATGTCGACGGTACCGAAAAACCGATCATGCTGCTTGATGCTGCGGGAACTCCGACGAAGAGTTCTATGGGCCGGGTGTTTGATGATGTAAACACTACCGGTAAGAAAATACAGACCGAAATGAACTCATCAGTATCAGCATCAGCATCAGCATCAGGGCATTCAGACAAATCGTCGCCAGTGCAAATTAACAGGGTGTTAAGCCCGATAACTATCTACAGCGCATAATACGGAGCCTGTCATGGGATTAATAAGAACTGTGGTTTATGTGGGTATCATCGGCGGTATCTTTGCCTATTCACAAACAAAAGACAGCCTTGAAAATATTTCATTCCCGGATGCGGAGTTACCTTCATCAATCACCAGCAATAACCTGATGAAATCATCAGGGCTGAGTGACCATTACGCCTCACTGAAAAACAGCGGCCTTCCTGAACGAATGTCCGCATTACTGGATGATGCGCCTGATATCCGGGGTTCAGTCAATGATGTCGTCATGACGGCCGGAAATATCGATATCCAGAAAGTTATTCAGGATGCCGTGGATGAACTTGAAAGCAGCAGCCGAAAGACCAGTAAATAAATTGTCTGTCGGATGCATCAGTTGCATCGCGTAAAATTAAATAACGCACAGAGATAAATCATGGAAAATAAACAAAGCTCTAAAAAACGTACTTTGATTAATATTGCCCTGGTGGTTGGTGGCTTTGTAGCCGGTTCGGTGATCTGGGGACCTGGCAGTAACCTGATGAAATCGAATGATCGTACTAATGAGTCTATCAATAAACAGTCTATTGAGCAGACTAATATGATCAATACTTCAGCACTTACAGAGCCTCAGGCGAATCAGCCAGCCGGTTTAGTCCTGACAGAACAGGACAAAGAGTTGATTGGAAAGACGGCGGCTCAATATTTGATCGACCATCCTGAAAACCTGGTTGAAGCAGGTAAACGCCTGGAGTCTAACCGCGATGGGGAGAAAATGTCTAATGTAGTGAATACAAAAGACGTTCTCCTGGAATCAACCTACACACCAAACTACGGTCCGGATAATGCGGATGTAGCCGTAATCGAGTTTTTTGATTACATGTGCCACTTCTGCCAGCAATCCAGCCCGGTTCTTGAGAAGGCCATTAGCGCGAACAAAAATGTGCGAACGTTCTTTAAAGATTTCACTATCTTTGCAGACCGTACTCCGATTTCAGGTATGGGCGCGAAAATTGGTCTTTATATTTTCCGGACATACGGTCAGGATAAATATTATGAGTTTCATAATAAATTAATGAACGAGACCGGAATAGCGCTTCAGGCCAGAAAGGATTACTCACCGAAAAATCTGGCAACGCTGGTTCATGGGCTGGGGTATAAAGATATTCTTGACGAACACGGTAACTTCCTTCTGGCTGCAGAGCTACGTGACCAGCTCCAGAATGTGCTTGATGCGAACATGATGCTGGCTGATAAGCTCAATTATAGTGGTACTCCGGTATTCATCGTCATGAACATTAAGAATCCGCAAAACAAAACGACCACAGTAATGCCTGGTGCTCCCGAACTTTACAGGCTTCAAAAAGCCATAGACCTTGCTGCCGGTAATTAAATTGTAAGGGTTCTGTTTTTGTTATTTTATACATGGCAATAATTTACAGGGTGGTTTTTATGTTCGAACAAAATAATATTTTCTACAGTATGTTACTTTTGATTATTTTCTTATCGTACATGCTTTATAAAAGCATTAAGTCAAAAAAAAGATTGCATAACCGGTATGAGGAAGTCTATAAGGCTTTTCATCTGGCTGATTCAGAGTACAACGGCGGCATGAAAGACGCTTACAGAAACTTATCTTTAAGCAATGCGCATTTGAAGTTTTTGGCAGATTACTTCAACCAGGAGACGGTTAAGTTTGATGGCAGAAGCATAATCTGTGAAAGAGAAGATGACGTTCAGTATGTTTTTTCACTTATGTCGGAAAGTCATTTTTGGTTGAATAAAGCCATGAAAGACATAGATACAGTAGTTAATAATACAGATGTAATCAAAGATATTAAATTATCAGTGCCTCCGTTTTCTTCATTGGGTGGGCTGAAATTAATAGCGGATGAATTTAATCTTGAAAGTAAAGAATTTGATGGATTTTCCACTCTTAAAATCAAGTATGAAGAGCAAAAGGGGGAGTGATGACAGGGGCTTTGTTTTCACTTTCTGCTGGTGGGGCGGTGTTTGCCGCCTCTGTGATTATTCTCATTCTCAGTGCTATGCTATACGACAGTTTAACTAGAAGTCGTGTTAAAAATACACAATTATATGAATTTACAGCTTCGCCTGAAGTAGCAATTGCCACTCATCCAGACGGAGCTGTTCTGCTCTATCTTGATTTTGACGGCGTCCTGCATCGAAGGATGAATGAGTCCTTTGAAAGAATGCCCCTGCTTGAAGAAATTTTAACTCAATGTCCAGAAATCCTCATCGTGGTCTCCAGCAGCTGGAGGGAAACGATGTCTTTAGAGGGGCTAAAGCATCTTTTCCCAGTATCATACCGGAACAGAATCATTGGCGTTACACCTTCACTTCAGAGTGTACCGGATAGTGAATATATCCGGTACAGGGAATGTCTTTCAAATTCCCAACATCTGGGTATCAGTAATTTTATTATTATTGATGATGAGTCGCACCGTTTTCCACCTGGGTGTGAAAATCTGGTGTCAACAAAATATAGAGAGGGGATGACTGACGAAACAGTATCCGAAGTCATCATGAAGTATCGTCAGTATTTCTCCTGAAGGCGCGCGTTTCATATTCTGAATATGATGAAATAAACGCCGATTATGAAACGCAGAAAGTTACACCAGGGGTAAGGAGCTGGCATCAACGGATTACCGGGAAGGTTTAACAGAAAAAACAGCAACACATATTGTCCAGCGATCCCCGTCCCCCCTAGAATAAACACTCTATTAGAGTCACCTGCTGATAAGGATGAACATACATGCCTGAAGAGTTTGCCATGAGAAGAGGAGGGGCAATATGTCGCTGATTACCATTGTTCTTGTATTCATGATAGCGATAGTTGTTACTGTGTTTATATCTCATTTGTTGCCCGTAAAAATTCCATTACCTTTGATCCAGATAGCTGCGGGGGCTGGTCTCGCTGCCGGAGGCTTCCAGGTTGATTTCGATCCGCATATCTTCCTGCTGTTGTTCATTCCCCCTCTGTTGTTTCTGGATGGCTGGCGAATACCAAAGGATGCGTTTTTCAGTGATCTGAAACCCATCCTGTCACTGGCGATTGGACTCGTTCTGGTCACCATTATTGGCATTGGCTGGTTTATTCACTGGCTTATCCCGGCGGTTACGGTGGCCGCCGGATTTGCGCTCGCTGCGATTCTGTCACCAACTGACCCGGTGGCCGTTTCTGCCATGACTGCAAACTCTCCGCTGCCCTCACGAATGGCGCATATCCTCGAAGGCGAATCCCTTCTAAACGATGCATCCGGCCTTGTGGCATTTAATTTTGCGATTGCTGCAGTGCTCACCGGTACCTTCTCCCCGGGAGAGGCGGTGACTAAATTCTTCCTGATGGCCTTCGGTGGCATTCTGAGCGGTCTTGTGGTCGTCTGGGTAACCGGTAAGTGCAATAATTTTCTGGTGAAACGGACACGCGAAGAACCGGCCATTCAGATACTGATTAGCCTTCTTATCCCGTTTGCGGCGTATATTCTCGCTGAGGCATCCCATGTCTCGGGGATCCTGGCTGCCGTAGCCGCAGGCATCGCTATGCACTATGAGCAGCTGTCGGGGCCTCGTTTACCGGCCACACGCATGAAAAGCAGTGCCGTGTGGAATATGCTTCAGACCACGCTAAACGGGATGATTTTCCTGATGCTGGGCGAGCAGTTGCCACGTATGTTACTGACCCTGCCAGATGTGGCACAACAGGCAGGCGCTTCATCCCCGTGGTACTTACTGCTGTATGCTGTGGTTATCACACTAGCCCTTGGCGTGATGCGTTTCATCTGGGTATGGCTGTCCATAACCCTGACGGTATTTCGTCAGAAACGACGGGGTAAGGTCACGACTGCGCGCCCCCGGTTCACTGCGATGGCCGTGATGGCTCTCGCGGGTGTGAAGGGTTCAGTCACTCTGGCGGGGATACTGACGCTTCCGGTCGTACTGGATGACGGGTCACCATTCCCGGGCAGAGAGTTGCTTATCTTTCTCTCAATGGCGGTGATCCTGTTATCACTTATTGTGGCAGCTGTAGGACTTCCCTTCATGACACGCTCTCTCGGAGAGGATTTGCCTCATGACGCCGGTAGCGGCAATATCGGTGCAGCATTGACTGAAGCGGCCATCAACCGACTGAGCGATTTGCTTAGCCAGCCTGTCGATGATCCCGATGAGCAGGCATTACGAGCTGATGCCGGAAATATGCTCCTTGAGACATACCAGCGGCGGCTTCACTACAACTACAGCGATGAACAAACCGACGTCGGACTGGAGTTGATGAAACGCACCAGGCTTGAGAAGTTTATGCAACGTGAGGCTATTATCGCGCAACGTAATGAGCTTTTCCGTATGCGAAAGGCCCGTACCATCAGCGATACCGAATTCCATCAGACGCTCAGGGCGATCGACCTCAAAGAAGAGAGTCTTCATTAACAGGTGTCCGTATCAGTCCTCTCTGTTCAGCGATGAGTGGGGAGGCTGAAGGCTTTGTTAATTCAACACTCATTATCAATTATTGTGCCTGGGGAATTATTCATGTCTGAAAATATTGTTTTATACCACTGTAACCATTGTTCGGGATCCGGGACATGTAGCAATGGAGCCAACGGGAATTCATGTGTGGTATGCGTAAAAAGAAGGCAAGGTATGGGAGAGATACCACGTTACTGGGGCTTCCAGCGAAAAAGGTATCTTGAATCATTCACCGGGCTGGCATGCGGTTGTTGTGGGGGGATCGGTAAGGCTGAAATCATGACCGCAAGAATAAATGGACGAATAACTTCGGTATTAGGGATCATAATGCCATTCTTTCTAATACTCCTGACATTTTTGTCCTCGGCCTCTGGAAATACAAGGCTGTTTGATGTTTTTTCAACACTGGCTTGTTCCGTCACCGGCACAGTTATTGGGTATTACTTCTCATCGAGTAAAAACAGTTCGTAATGGTGTTAATGGGTCAGGTGGTTCAGATACTGGGAGTTACGGAGAAAAGTTACTTTCAATGCTTGTTTCCGAGTGAAGAAGTATGGGGGGATTAAAGCGCTTTCCGGCGCCGGGGCTTCAGTCCGGGTTCTGACAGTTGCGGGACAATGGCCTAGTTTCGCAGGCTGGTTAGTCACTCGAATGCCCCGTAAGATAAAAATTTTAAAGCGAGTGAAGCAGGAGAATGTTTTATCCCGGGGCTGAGACAGTTTGTTAGCCCGCCTTGCTGATAAGTACAAATATTTAATTTTACAGAAGAGTTTTCCTGATACGAACTTCCTGGATGAAAAGGGTAATAGAAGCCACAATGATAATGGAAAAAAATACGATTTTAGGAATATCGTAATTGAACACGGTGGTGAACTTATCATTGTTATATAGATGGTTGTTCCTGTAAGAGAACGTTTCGTAGATATTCCCCCAAATTTCGAGGGCAGATCCGACAGATAAAACAATAAATAAAAATGAGCAGTTAACTCTTATGCTTTTTCGTTTCCTTCTTCTGTTGAAAAATAAGGCAGTAATAATTACCGGTACAGCAAAGGCGATTAAGTCCTTGAAGCTGAAAGTTGATAAAATTTCCATATCTGAAATCCTTTAATGTACTCCTGGAAAAGTAGGGCGGTTTTCGATCGTCACATCACAAAAACAGACCACGAAACCGCAAAGGTCAAAGTTCTCGCTAGGAGTACTACTGCTACCCATATACCGTTATACCTCTTTACGGCATATCGTCAACCCGCGTACTGTAGACTTATTGAGAATTTGCAGACCACCACGGCGAAGGTCGTCGGTGCCAGCTACGGGGAAAGGGGATCATCTTGTTCGTAAATATTGACTTCGACAATAAATCGGCAGTTGCCAGTATTTCGTTAGAAGGTTGGGCTCAGCCGCTTGTCGAATTCCTCGCACGGTATTTTACCATCCATAAAGACATGCTTCATCTGGACTACTCCCACCTATCAACTGAGAACTCTGGTGTTAGGGTTACGCATTGGCTATATGGTTCGCAAACTGAGCGTGAGCACTTTATTTACGAATTCGAGAACGCGGCACAGCACGGGCAGATAGCGCTGACCTTAAAAATTCTCGGACACGGACCCACGGGGATCGAGAAGTCGCGCTCTATCTTGGACCAAACTTCTTACCGGTGCGCCCAGGAGACCTTCAGTGATTGCATACTAAATGGCGATCCCTCGGCGTTACGCGAAACCATTGTAGCGAAAATCGAGCCGCGTGCTATTTGGGTTGAATGGTTGCTCGAAAACCGTTCATGTTCTCGGAATAAATATTTGGCCGATCATCAGATCATGAAGGCGTTGGTGGTCAATACTTCCGAGGAAGATTGCATCTATGTTCTTCAACTTGTCGCCCCTACTCACGGAGGGAATAATTGGGCTTTCGATCAACTGATCCTGCAGCATTGGCAGTGTGTATGTGACTACCTGGAAAAAAATATTGACAGGTCGTCGGACTATTCAAGCAACAGAAGGCCTGAGTTCGTCTTAACTCTATTTGAGAATTCGTCGAAGGTGCAGACGTCCCGGTGGGTCTGTGAACAGGTTTTTGAACGAGCCGCTCCGGCAGTCTTTCCTGAGCTAATCGAACATTGCTGTGCGATCTTGCCGGAGGATGTACGTAATTTGTTCCTGCGCTGGAACATCCATTCGAAGAAAGAGAAGTATGACTATATCAAGGGGTGCGTTGCCAAAGCCTTCTCGAGGCTTGCTACATTGTACGTGGACACCATACCCTCGGACCTCGCGCTTGCTGCGGCCTGGCACAAGTTTGGAGACCCAGCGCGATCTAGCCAGCAAAGCGTCGCTGCCAGCCTCAAAGAATTGCCATCTCGGTCGTGGGACCGAGAATCGCTGTGGACACAACTAGGCCCGGCCGCCCGCGAGGCCTGGCGACAGGATCTGTTCGAACAGGTGAATGAGGATCCAGAATTAGCCCAGGGGCTCCTCAATTTTGCTTGCCTTTGGCTCGAGCAGACGGCATTCGCCGAAGTTGAGCCAGTGCTTTTGCGATTGATGGATGACGAGGAACATCTGGCGTTTGCGAATCGGCTTGTCAGCACTGATGTAAGGCAACTGCAACTGAGGTGCAAGGGACTACTGCGGTCCAAGCAGGGTGCACTGGACCTAGAGGGGCCGGTAGGACGAGGCGAGGGAGCCACAGAGTTGCCTAGCGTAGGAGCCCAAACTTGGCTGAGCGATCCTTCTGTGGAGCAAGTCATCTATAGGGCGCTTAGCCAGATTGAGGAAGAATTTTGTCGCGAATATTCGGAGACCTGGGGAGAGGACGAGGAGGCCCATACGGCGCGCCTCCTGACTCTGACGATGGAGGCGATCGGCAATGTGAGCAACCAGTTGCGCCAACTCTCAATTACGACGCGGGGGAGGTATCCGAGCTTAACAGTGAAGGTGCGTCAACCCAGCAAGCGGGAGGAAGGGGCGAATACACCAGCCGGTGCTCCGCTGGGGGCAGACGTGCTGTTCCTGAGCCGTATCGTGGAAAAGGGGGAAACAGTTATTCAGCGTGCGACCCTTATGCAGGTAAAAAAGCGCAGAGGCACTGATTCGGGACGGGGGTTCAGTTCGAGGGTAGGCATCAACCTGAAGCAGTGCGAGGACATACTCAAGCAGTCAGAACACGCCTACTATCTGTTCGCGACTCCGGCCTCGCCTCGCCCGGTTCTCTGGGTTGCCCCAGCGCGGCTCGTTAGGAATTTGACTCAGTTGCACACGAGCAAAACCTCGGTTTCGGCGTTGCAGGTGCGGGACGCCAGCTGCTCCTACGCGGATTTTTTTCTGCACGAGCTTATTGGCCTGTGGGCTGGCGACGAGCATGAGGACATCATCGCCGTCGCCAATGGCGATCCTCGGCTTGGGCGAACACCTCGCCACATTGTTGATATCGAGGTTCGCCGCCAATCTGATCAATCATAGTGTGTCTGGCATGATCCCCATATCATGGATCAGCATGCCAGCATGCTTTATGTTCAGAGTCGTCATGTTCGAATTAAGGTCTTTCATCATCAGGATTCCACCGTATCGCACATACTCCCTTAATCTGCCGTTGTAGGAAGCGCTGGAAGCGATTTTAAGCTGTTCTCTTGGACAGGTGAGATAAGCCATTCCTTTAAGAAGATCGTCCTCTACAGCGTTCAGATAGACGGGAGAGGCGGCGATGACAAAGCTATCATGCCGGTACAAACTTAACAGCTCCGCAAGAGAAGTTACTTTTCCCGGCAGAACAGGGTCGGAGGTCAGCATTCCCCAGATGCTGGCGCTCTTTTTTCCAGGCTGAGAAAACGTCGCTTCATAAGGGATTGCGGGGTCAGAACTGTGCCGCAGGCCCAGACCTGCAGAAATAACCCAGAGGCAGATACGAGAATGTGAGGCTGCAATAGACTTAGCCGTATTCCAGTGAGCGCCACGGTATATATTTTGGGTTTCAGTAATTTCATCTTTACCCGAAGTGTATCTGGACTGCACAAGACATTTCCATTGCTGGTACGCATTCCATATATCCGGAATATTGTAGGGAAATACAGTATCCAGAACCGGGCCGTTTTTACTTTTCGCACATGTAGTAATGAGATGTATTTTCGACATATTTATCAAGGATTTTTTACACAGGTTAAGTCACTTAAATTTACTGAATGTGCAAGAGCGGTAAGTTCAGTATGGTTAATTTTTCCGTAAAAATCATCACTCATAAAGTTCAATAAATTAAAGTCAAGCTCTGCTGGTGGGCAAAGGGTACCAGAAGCGTATTGATACTCAAGCCCTCGAACATGGAATATCCCGTGAGGGGCATCCTCTGCTAGTTTTTCACCGGAATAATACCCAACCCACATCCTGAGTCGGTAATCCAGAGTAAATTCGCCTATCTGAATCCAGAAGTGTGGATATAACTCAAAGTTTGTTTTTGGGTTTTTAACTACCCCGCACATTCGTTGATGAGAAATGCCTGCATGATTTAGAGCACTGCTTATCATTAATGTATGACCATCGCACTCAACGGGTGCATTCTCAATAGCCTGTAAGAGATTATTTAACATTACAAGGCAATCGGGCATAAGGATATTGGTCATATAAATACCTATTCCGAAATTTCTAAAAGGAATTCATTAAAGAGATTATCATCGTACAGTGGGTATAATTGCTTCATCATACCAAAACCGGAGATAGCTGCACTTCGCAAGCCGGGATAAAAAGTAGGCTTAGTGATAAGATCGCTTTCATTCTTCAGCACACCTTCGAAGCAGCCATAATCTTCCCCAAACTCCTGAACTATCATCCACCGGCCATCCTTGCATTCAACTACCATAATAGCAGATTTGGGGTAGTCGCCAGCAGGGGTCAACCAATCAAAATGGTAGTGGGTGATAGTTTGATAACTCTTATGGGGGTCAGTTTGGATATCGAAAATTATTGTACTATAAGG